>NZ_RZSA01001295.1:0-1505 GCF_003998075.1 Mesorhizobium sp. M2A.F.Ca.ET.037.01.1.1
CACCTACGAGCATGAGGGTGCCTATCTCGGCGGGTTGGAGCAGGCGCTTGCCGCCCGCAACAATGGCGGCATTGTCATTGCGCAGGTGAAGCGCGTCGTCGAGAACGGCACGCTGAAGCCGCACGACGTCCGCGTTCCCGGCGTGCTGGTCGACCATATCGTGGTGGCGCCCGATCAGTTGCAGACGACGCAGACGCCTTACGACCCGGCGATCTCGGGCGAGATCTTCCGGCCACTGTCGAGTTTCCGCACGCCGGAGATGAACATCCAGAAGGTGATCGCGCGCCGCGTCGCCATGGAATTGCGCGACGGCATGGCCGTCAACATCGGCTTCGGCATCTCCGCCAACGTGCCTCGCATCCTTCTCGAGGAAGGCCAGCACGGCAAGGTCACCTGGGTGATCGAGCAGGGCGCGGTCGGCGGCGTACCGCTGCTCGACTTCAAGTTCGGCTGCGCCTCGAATGCCGAGGCGATCATGCCCTCGCCGCACCAATTCATCTATTTCCAGGCCGGCGGCTTCGACGCCTCGCTGCTCTCCTTCCTGCAGATCGACCGCCACGGCTCGGTCAATGTCTCGAAACTTTCGGCGCGGCCCCATGTCACCGCCGGCGCGGGTGGCTTCGTCGACATCACGGCGCGGGCGAGGAAGATCGTCTTCTCCGGCTTCTTCAATGCCGGCGCGAAACTCTCGCTGGCCAATGGCGCGATCCGCATCGACCAGGAAGGCAAGGTCAAGAAAGTGGTCGAGGAGGTCGAGCACATTTCCTTCTCCGGCAAGAGGGCCGTCGCGCAGGGACAGGACATCACCTATGTCACCGAGCGCTGCGTCATGAAGCTGACGCCCGACGGCTTGATGGTCACGGAGCTTGCCCCTGGCGTGGACCTCGAACGCGATGTGCTGGCGCAGGCCGAGATCCCGCTCTCCGTCGCCAACGACCTCAAGGTCACGCCTGCGGCGCTCTATCAGAACCGGCCGATCGGTCTGTCGCTCAACGGCGGTGCCTCGCTCGGAGGCGCGCATGGCTGAACTCGTAACTTTCGAGCAGGATGGCGCGATCGGCATCGTCACGCTGCGCCGGCCGGAAAAGTTCAACGCGCTCGACATCCCGATGCTGCGTGCCCTGGAAGCAGCGCTCGACGAGGCGGAGCGGGCCGAGGGCGTCCGCGCCGTTCTCATCCGTGGCGAAGGCAAGGGCTTTTGCGCCGGCGGCGACGTCGAAGCCTGGGGCGCGATGAGCGCCGCCGATTTTCAGGTGCAATGGGTGCGCTATGGCCACCGCGTCTTCGACCGGCTGGCGCGGCTCCGGCAACCGACCATCGCGTTTCTGTCCGGCCATGCGCTGGGTGGCGGGCCGGAGCTGGCGGCCGCTTGCGCTTTCCGCGTCGCCGAAACGCAGATAAAACTCGGCTTCCCCGAAACCTCTATCGGCGTCGTTCCCGGATGGTCGGGCACGCAACGCGCCGTGCGCCGCTTCGGTGCACAGATCGTGCGCCGGATGGCGATT
>NZ_RZSA01001296.1:0-1504 GCF_003998075.1 Mesorhizobium sp. M2A.F.Ca.ET.037.01.1.1
GCCTATGACGAGGCCGAAAAGGTCTGGACCGTGGTGGTCGACCGCGTCGGCCAGCGCGTCACGCTGAAGCCGAAGCACATCGTCTTCGCCACCGGCGCCTACGGGCCGCCGCGGCGGATCGAATTGCCGGGCGTCGACAGCTTCAAGGGCGAGCTTTTGCATTCCAGCCAGTATTCCACCGGTGAGAAGTTCCGCGGCAAACGCGTCGCGGTGATCGGTGCTGCAAGCTCCGGCCACGATGTCAGCGTCGACCTGTGGGAAGCAGGCGCCAAGGTCACCATGGTGCAGCGCTCGCCGACGACCGTGGTGAAATCCGATACGCTTATGGATGTCGGCTTCGAGATCTTTTCCGAGAAGGCGCTGGCGCGCGGCATCACCACCGACAAGGCCGATATGATCGTGCCTTCCACGCCCTTCGCTTTGGTGCCCAAGGGCCAGCGCGCGCTCTATGACGTGATCAGGGCGCGAGACGGGGATTTCTACACGCGTCTCAGCGACAGCGGCTTCTCCATCGATTTCGGCGAAGACGAGACCGGGCTCTTGATGAAGGCCTATCGCACCGGCTCGGGCTATTACATCGATGTCGGCGCCTGCGAGCTGATCCTGAACGGCGAGATCAAAGTCAAAAGCGGCGTCGGCATCAAGTCGCTGACGCCGAACGGCATCCTGTTCGAGGACGGCAGCGAATTGGAAGTCGATGCGATCGTCTGCTGCACCGGTTATCAGTCGATGAACGAGACGGTTGCCGCTGTCGTCTCACGCGAGGTCGCCGACAAGGTCGGTCCGTGCTGGGGCCTCGGCTCCGGCGTGAAGGGCGACCCCGGTCCCTGGCAGGGCGAGTTGCGCAACATGTGGAAGCCGACGGCGCAGGAGGGGCTGTGGTTCCACGGTGGCAATCTGGCGCTGTCGCGCTTCTATTCGAAATATGTGGCGCTGCAGCTGAAGGCGCGGATGGAAGGAATTGCGACGCCTGTTTATGGCGAGCCGAGTAATTCGCGAACCTAGCGTTTGTTATCCTGGGGCGGTGCGACGCGAGGCGGTACGTAGACCCTAGAACGACGATTTTGAGGGGCCAAGATGCCTGGCCGCCACATCCACATGCGTGTGATGCGCATGCGCTTCGAAGCGTTCGGTCTCGTCGTGGTCGGGCGCTTCGTTTGGCCACCATTTGCCGCCGATGGCAATGCCGTTGGACACCAGGCGCTGGTCGAGGTGCTGCGCGCCGCGACGGTGAATCCCGCGCAGCACCTCGACCAGCGGCATGCCGAGCGCCATGAGCTTCGACATGCAGACCAGCATGTCGAAGGCCGGGCCGTCGACGCAGTAGAGGTGAACGTCGCTCGATATGACGTCGGGCGCGAGACCCTCGGCGAGCATCGCCTTCGCCACCTCGAAGTCGAAGGAGCCCATGCCGTGGCCGATGTCGAAGATGACGCCGCGCTCGCGCGCGAGCCGCATGTCCGGCCGCACCGTGCCCGAGGCGAAGACCGGGGCGTTGGGGAAT
>NZ_RZSA01001297.1:0-1499 GCF_003998075.1 Mesorhizobium sp. M2A.F.Ca.ET.037.01.1.1
GAATTCTCGGCCGCGGCCGGCGTGTCCTCGCCGACGATCCTGCGTTTCGTCGCCAGGCTGGGTTTCCAGAACTACCCCGAATTCCAGTCGGCGTTGCAGGATGAGCTGGCCGCGCAATTG
The DNA here is from genome assembly GCF_003998075.1 of Mesorhizobium sp. M2A.F.Ca.ET.037.01.1.1. Classification (NCBI taxonomy): domain Bacteria; kingdom Pseudomonadati; phylum Pseudomonadota; class Alphaproteobacteria; order Hyphomicrobiales; family Phyllobacteriaceae; genus Mesorhizobium; species Mesorhizobium sp. M2A.F.Ca.ET.037.01.1.1. Next base: position 121 of record NZ_RZSA01001297.1, read on the forward strand.
CAGTCGCCCGCCTCGCGCACGCTCAATCCGGGCTCGGCCGGCGGCGCCGTCTCGCCGATGCTGGAGGCGACGCTCGACAATTTGCGCGAGACCTTCCGCCACCTCACCGACAAACAGCTGGCCGACATCGCGGCGCGGCTTGCCGAGCGGCGCGGCAAGACCTTCCTCATCGGCGGCCGCTTCACCGATCCGCTGGCGCGCTACATGGCCGCCCATCTCGCCATCATCCAGCCGGATGTCTATCACCTCGCCGGCCAGGAGAGCATCTGGCGCGACCGCCTGATCGACATGGGCAAGCGCGACGTCCTGGTGATCTTCGACATCCGCCGCTACCAGGAAAGCCTCGTCCGCTTCGCCGAGAAGGCGCATCACCGCGGCGTGCAGATCATCCTCTTTACCGACCAATGGCTGTCGCCGATCGCCCGCTTCGCCCGCCATGTGATCGCCGGACGCACTGCCGTGCCTTCGGCCTGGGATTCGTCCGCCGCTCTGTTCGTCGTCGCCGAAACCCTGATTGGCGCTGTGACGAGGCAATTGGAAGCCGCCGGCGCCAAGCGCATCCGCGATCTGGAGAGCTTGCGCTAGCGCGTCGCGTCTGAACGGCCTCAGTGCTTCAGCTTGTTGTTTCTATGCATGTCGTGGTCCAAAACCGCTGCGCACTTTTGGGCGACATGCATTAGGCCTTCACGAAAGTGCGGCAGGGATCGGGACCGCGTCCGGCGCAGACAGATTAATGGATCGGGTCCCAACATCCAGCCGGCCGGGCAGCGAAGTCCTTGGACTCACCTCAACAACCGCCCCTCGATCGACCAGCGCGCGGCCAGGAAATTCAGCACGGCCGCCACCACGACGCCGATGATCTTGGCCGGCCACACGCCGATGGCTCCTGCCAGCGCCGCGATCGAGAGACTGGAAACGCCCAGCGAGATCAACGCGCCCAGCGACACGAAGCGCAGGAAGGAATGGTGCAGCCGTATGTCCGGGTCCCGCTCGAACGACCAGAAGCGGTTCGCAACGAAGGAAAAGAGAACCGCGACGAACCAGGCGCCGACATTGGCGGCCAAAGCCGGCGCCGTGAGCTTGAGCAGCAGGTAGAATGCGGTGAGGTCGATGCCGGTGTTGACCAGTCCGACAAGAGCGAAGCGGACGATCTTGTTGCCGGTCGAACGCTGCGGCTGGCCGGCATTGCTCATGCGCTACCATCCATGACGTGGGCTCCGGCCTTGTCGAGGATGTCGCCGAAATCCTGCGAGGAAAGAACCGCGTACTCAACCTCGCGCGCGGCCTGCATCGGGTCTCGCGCCCGCAAAATGTCATCGACATGGCCCGGATGGCACATGAACACCCCTTGTTCGGGCAAGGTCTTGATCGCGGCGCGC
>NZ_RZSA01001298.1:0-1498 GCF_003998075.1 Mesorhizobium sp. M2A.F.Ca.ET.037.01.1.1
GACGAAATCTGCGAAGCCATCGTTCGGGGCGAGACGGTCAAGCTTTCGTCTTTTGCCACCTTCCACGTCCGCTCCAAGAACGAGCGCATCGGCCGCAATCCCAAGACCGGTGAGGAAGTGCCGATCCTGCCGCGCCGGGTGATGACGTTCAAATCGTCGAACGTGCTCAAGAGCCGGATTCTGCGCTCGCACCAGAACAGCAAGGGCAAAGGCGGCAAGTAGTTTGCTGGCGAATGCGGTTGAAAACCGCCCGCGGTTTTGACGCTGGGCTTGAATATCGCTTCATAAATCGCTGAAATAAGGGGCGATTCGGCATCATGCGCCGGATCGTGGTCCAGTGTGGAGGATTGGCCCATGGACAAGAGCCCCGATGCTTTCCGAACCATCAGCGAAGTCGCGGAAGATCTCGACCTGCCGCAGCACGTGCTGCGTTTCTGGGAGACGCGCTTCACCCAGATCAAGCCCATGAAGCGCGGCGGCGGCCGTCGCTATTACCGGCCGCAGGACGTCGAGCTGATCAAGGGCATCCGGCACATGCTCTACGATCAGGGCTATACGATCAAAGGCGTGCAGAAGCTGTTGCGCGAGAACGGCAACCATTTTCTGGTCGCCATCGGCAATGGCGACATGGCCGCGGTGGAGGCGATCGCCCAGCGCCGTCAAGCCGAGCAGGTGCCGCTGACGGCGGCCGCACAGCCGCGCGGCGATGAGGATGCGCTCGTCGGCCAGCCGAAGGTGAAGCCCAGCCGCCGTTTCTTCGGTCTCGGCAAGAGTGACGACGAAGGTCCGGTGCAACCGGACGCCTCAAAGTTGTCGCGTGACAATCGCGCCTTGCTGCAGGAGGCGCTGTTCGACTTGCTGGAATGCAAACGCCTGCTCGACCAGGTTCGTTGAAGGCATCATTCCACGTGATGCCGCGCGGTCGGGCCGCCGGAACTGGCCCGTCGTCCGTGCGTTAGGCCTTCTCGAAGAGAAGGACAATCAGCATGGCATCGTTTTCGACCCTCTCCGACCTCGACATCGACAAGCAGGTCGCGGCGCTTTCGCGGCAATTGAACGACCTCAAGAAGGTTTTGGCCAGCCGCGGTGACGCCTATTATGAGGATGGCCGCGAGGCGGCGTCCGACTATTACTCGCAAGTTGCCGACCGCCTTCACGAGGCGCTGCCGGCAATAAGGCGCAGGGGCAGGGTGCTCGAGCGGACGGCGCGCGACCATCCGGCGACGACCGCCGCCGTCGGACTTGTCGTGGTCGGACTGCTTGCCGGCCTTCTTATCAGCCGCCGCTGATCAATCGACGGAATCTGAAACAGAAACGGCGGCCGTCCTCGACCGCCGCCATTTCCATACCGTCGGCTGCAGGCGATCAGTTCGCCAGCTTGAGCCGCCTCTTCGGGTCGACCTTCATGACGTGGCTGCACTTGCCGTAGACGGTGCCGTTCTTGTCGGTGGCGTCGGTGTAGGTGCCCTTACAATCGAGCTGCAGCACCAGGCAGGAG
>NZ_RZSA01001299.1:0-1497 GCF_003998075.1 Mesorhizobium sp. M2A.F.Ca.ET.037.01.1.1
GGACAGTTCCGCTGCGACAATGCCGGCATCGCGCTACCTCCGGGCGCCTCGACGCCGATCGTCGTCAAGGCGGTGATGCCGGCAAACTACCGGCCGGACACGGTCGAGAACTGCGCCGAGGTGAAAGGCATTCCCGGCGAGGCCGGCCTCGCCAATAACAAGGCCTGCGCGACCGAGCGCATCCGCCATCCGAATGGCGGTCAGCCCGGCCTGCGCATCACCAAGACATGCGGCGGCTCGCTGGCCGGTGCCGCGGCTGTTTCCTGCCGGATCACCGTCACTAATGCCGGCAGCGCGGCCCCAACTGGCCCGGTGCGGGTCAGCGATGCCGCCACGCTGGTGTCGGGCGGAGCGCCTGTCCAGATTCAAACCGTCACCCCTGACGGTGCGGACTGGGCTTGCGGTCCGGTGCCTGCAAACACGCTGTCGTGTCAGATTCCCGGCGCCGTGATGACGCCCGGAACCAGCCGGCACTTGGACGTGACGGTGAGCGGCAATGGCGCGTTCGAGAACTGCGCGCGTGGCAGTTTTGGGCCGGCGCCGGGCGACGACATCGTCTACCCGATCGGTCAGCCCTGCGCGAAGGGCGGCGGCGCCTCCACCATCCGCGTCGAGAAGACCGGCGATGCCGAATGCCAGCCGGGAGAACCATGCTCGTTCGAGATCACCATCACGAATGACGGGCCGAACCCCTTCTCGGGTCCAGTCCGCATCGGCGATGCGATCGGCGTGGAGGGTCTCGGCCGGCTGGAAGACGTTCCGATCACGTCGATCGACCCACCCTTCGGCTGTTCGCCGGAGCCGACGACGCTGCCGGCATCCTGCATCGCCAATCTGACGCTGGGCGCCGGCGAAAGCCACAGCCACCACGTCACCGTGATCCTTCCCGAGGATGGGCGTCTTGCCGCTCTGCAGGGCACGGTCAGCGGACAGAACTGCGTCGGCGTGCTTCCTCCGAACACGCCGGTGCAAGGCGGCGGCGACGTGCTGTCGCGCGACCTGACCACCAACCAGGGCGATCGCGGCAAGGCTTATGCGTGCCATCCCTTCACCACCCGGCACGAAGTGAAGAACCAGTGCTTGTATGGACTGGTGATGAACTCGGCCGGCCGTTGCGTCTGCCCGGAGGGCACCACCTTCCGCAATGGCCAGTGTTCGGGCAGCGGGGGCACGTCCGGCGGAGGCACCAAGCTCCTGCCGCTGCCGCCACCGCCGCGCTGCGTCCTGCTGCAGGGCCAGATCCGGACGGCGGACGGACGTTGCGTCTGCCCGCGCGGCACCGATCTGGAGAACGGCAAATGCGTGCGGAGCGACATACCGGAAGAGTCGCAGTGCACGCTGCGTCCCGGCCAATACCGCGACGAGAACGGCAACTGCGTGTGCCGCCGCGGCGAGCTGGTCAACGGCGTTTGCCAGGTCGCTCCACCGAAGTGCACGATCCGTGGCGCGGTGCCGACATCGAACGGCTGCACCTGCCCGGACGGGACGCATCTCGAC
>NZ_RZSA01000129.1:0-9973 GCF_003998075.1 Mesorhizobium sp. M2A.F.Ca.ET.037.01.1.1
GCCCGATGAGGGACGATATGAAGAATTCAGCCATTTCCGAACGCAAGAACCAGTCGATTTCGCGCGGCGTCGGCATGACGACGCAGATCTACGCCGATCGCGCCGAGAATTCGGAAATCTGGGATGTCGAGGGCCGCCGCTATATCGACTTCTCTTCCGGCATCGCCGTGGTCAACACCGGCCATCGCCACCCGAAGGTGATCGAGGCGGTCAAGGCGCAGCTCGATCGCTTCACCCACACCTGCCACCAGGTGGTGCCCTATGAGAGCTACGTTCATCTCGCCGAGCGGCTGAACGGCCTGTTGCCCGGCAAGTTCGGCAAGAAGACCGTCTTCGTCACCACCGGCGCCGAGGCGGTCGAGAACGCCATCAAGATCGCCCGCAACGCCACCGGCCGCCAGGCGGTCATCGCCTTTTCCGGCGGTTTCCACGGCCGCACCTTCATGGGCATGGCGCTGACCGGCAAGGTCGTGCCCTACAAGGTCGGCTTCGGCGCGATGCCGGCCGATGTCTTCCATGCGCCGTTCCCGGTCGCGCTGCATGGCGTTTCCGTCGCGGATTCACTCGCCGCGCTCGACAAGCTGTTCAAGGCCGATGTCGATCCGAACCGGGTTGCCGCCATCATCGTCGAGCCGGTGCAGGGCGAGGGCGGCTTCTACGAAGCGCCGCGCGACTTCATGGCTGCATTGCGCAAGATCTGCGACCAGCATGGCATCCTGCTCGTCGCCGACGAGGTGCAGACCGGCTTTGCCCGCACCGGCAAGATGTTCGCCATGGACCATCACGACGTGGCGCCCGATCTCACCACCATGGCCAAGAGCCTCGCCGGCGGCTTCCCGCTGTCGGCCGTCACCGGCCGCGCCGAGATTATGGACGCGCCCGGTCCCGGCGGCCTCGGCGGCACCTATGGCGGCAGCCCGATCGGCGTCGCCGCGGCGCACGCCGTGCTCGATGTAATCGAGGAGGAAAAGCTCTGCGACCGCGCCAATGCGCTGGGCGCGCGGCTGAAGCAACGGCTGGAATCGATCCGCGAGGACGTGCCGGAGATCGTCGACATCCGCGGCCCGGGCTTCATGAACGCGGTCGAGTTCAACGACGTGAAGAAAGGCCTGCCGTCGGCCGAATTCGCCAACGCGGTGCGGCTGAAGGCGCTGGACAAGGGCCTCATCCTGCTCACCTGCGGCGTCTACGGCAACGTCATCCGTTTCCTGTCGCCGATCACCATCCAGGACGGCGTCATGACCGAGGCGCTGGATATTCTGGAAAGCTCAATCCGCGACGCGCGGGCTGCCTGATCGCGTGTCAGCTTCAACCATCCTTGGGTATTTTCCCTCCATCGAAAATGCCCTGGATGTCGCGTGAGCCGTGCAGGATGCGCTCAACACGCACGTCGTCATCTTCGACGGTATAAAAGATGACGTATCTCTGGAATGCGACGGAGCGCAGCCCGGGCCAGAGCTCGGAACGGGGAGCGCCACCACGGGGTGCTCCAAGATAGTGTCGCATCGTACTCGAAGAGCCGCTATCAAGCGGCGGGCGGCGGCCGGATCTTCAGCTCGGATGTAATCGCCAATCTCTTCAATGTCCTGCACGGCGGCGGGTGCGAAACTGAGAGCCATTATTTGCGGCTTTCAGCCGCGTATCTTTTCTCCAACCGATCAAAAACGTCGTCGGCTGCAATAGCTTGTCCGCTCTCCACACCCTTGCGGATGTCTTCGCGCAGCGCGGCAAGCTTCGCCTGCCGGTGCTCTTCGCGTTCTTCCAGCAGACGCAGGCTATCGCGCACAACCTCGCTTGCGCTGGCATAGCGGCCACTCTCGACAAGCTCGCGCACGAATGCCTCGTGGCGGGAGCCAATGCTGTAGCTTGCAGGCATGGAACAAATCTTTCGCTTTATCCGATATTATCAATTTATGATAAGTCGGCGGAGCTCGTTTGCCAAGGTTTGGCGTCTTTCGCACTCCAAGCGCTGTTCCCAGCATGTGGATTGAACAGTCAGCCCGTCGCCCTGGTCGGTTCGTCCTCATTGAAGGCCGCAAGCGCGGCCTTCAATGAATCCGGCCCGCCTGCCACCGTCTGCGGCGTCGGCGAGAAACCGGCGCCGAGCATCTTGCGGCCAAGCATGTGGTCCGCGGGGCGATTGACGGATTCGATGCCGAGCAGCCGGCTACCGGCATAATGGTAGATCGAGAACTTGTTGTCGGCGAGATCGCCGAGCACCACGTGGCTGTCCCCGCCTTGCGTCAGCCCCACCATCTGCAGCTTCATGTCGCCGATATCCGACCAGAACCACGGCACGGCGGCGAAGGCCTCCACGTGCCCGAGGATGGTGCGCGCGGCAAGCCTGGCCTGGTCGGTGGCGTTCTGTACCGATTCCAGCCGCACGTCGCCGCCGGTGAACCAGTGCCGGTAGGCGGCGGCGTCGCCGATGGCGAGGATTTCGGGGATCGAGCTCTGCATATGCTGGTCGACGCGGATGCCGTTGCCGATGGCCAGGCCGGCGGTTTCGGCCAGTTCGACATTGGGCACGACGCCGATGCCGATGATCACCATCTGCGCCGGCAGGTGTTCGCCACTTGAGGTGATCGCTGCCGAGACGCGGCCGCTGTCACCCTCCAGCCGGGCAACGGTTGTGCCGGTCAGGATGCGCACGCCGATCGCCTCCAGGCGCTGGCGCACATGTGCGGCGATGATCGGCGCCACGGCGCGGCCGAGCAACCGGTCGACGGCCTCGACGACCGTGACGTTGCGGCCGGCGGCCCTCAGCGTCGCCGCGATCTCCAGCCCGATGAAGCCGCCGCCGAGAATGACCACGTCCTCGCTTTGCGCGCTGAGCTCGCGGATCAGGCGCGCATCGGCCAGCGAGCGCAGCGAGACCACGCCGGCGAGGCCGGCGCCGTCGAGCTTGAGCAGGCGCGGCCGCGAGCCGGTCGCAAGCACCAGCCGGTCGAAGCCGAGCGTTCCACCGCCTGCGAGATTCAACCGGCCCGCGCGGGCATCGATGCTGTCGATGCGCATGCCCGGCCGGTAGTCGATGGTGTTGCCCGTATAAAATGCCTCGCCGCGCAAGGGCTGGGGCTTGGCTTCGGGATCCTTGATAAAGGTCTTGGACAGCGGCGGTTTGTGATAAGGCAGTTCCCGCTCGTCGCCGATCAGGACGACGGGCCCATCATAGCCCTCTTCGCGCAGGCTGGCGGCGGCCTGCACGCCGGCATGGCCCGCACCGACAATCACAACCCCGTTCGTCATCGCAATCCTTTTTTGTTTGCAAATCTAAGCCCTTGCGCCAAGTGGCGATTGTCTGCCGCCGCCGCAAGAGCCGAGGATCGGGTCGCACCCAGAATGGCTGTCTGTCAATCGAGTCAGCGGCAGTGCTGGCTTAAAAGTTGACATTCGTAGTTTAGAATAATTCTAAACTGTTGTTTCAATTGAATTTTTTCCGTCGCGCCAGTTGACTCCCGGCCTCTCCCTCGCTTTATGGAGGACTGCGCGCAAAGCGTATCCCTTTGATGTTTGGGCCTTGAACCCTTTCGATTGGAGGCAAGAGGGTGTCTTTTTATCGCGAACCGCGCATCGGCGCGGCCACCAATTTTCCCGGCATGCTCATGCCTCGGCGTGAGTGGACGCACGCGCCCTTTGCTGAATTTCCATGGAACTGGAGAAAGATGATGACGGCACGTAATGGCGGCAGGCTCGCTGCGATCTGCGCCACGGCTGCGCTGACGGCGGCGGTTTTCGTGTTGCCGGCGAAAGCCGAGACCGACGCCAAAGCGGTGATCAAGACCTTTGCCGACATCGCTCTGGCCAAATACGAGGATTCGCTGATCACCGCGCTGGCGCTGGACAAGGCCGTCGATGCGCTTATCGCCAGCCCCTCCGCCGACACGCTGAACGCCGCGCGCGAAGCCTGGAAGGCGGCGCGCAACCCTTACCAGCAGACCGAGGTCTATCGCTTCGGCAACAAGATCGTCGACGACTGGGAAGGCCGCGTGAATTCCTGGCCGCTGGATGAGGGCCTGATCGACTATGTCGCCAAGAGCTACGGCACCGAGTCGGACGAGAACGCCCTCTACACGGCCAATGTCATCGCCAACAAGGAAATCGAGATCAACGGCAAGAAGGTCGACGCCTCGAAGCTGACGCCGGAATTCCTGTCCGGCACGCTGCAGGAAGCCGGCGGCGTCGAGGCCAATGTCGCGACCGGCTATCACGCGATCGAATTCCTGCTCTGGGGACAGGACCTGCACGGCACCGGTCCGGGCGCCGGCGAGCGGCCCTATACGGATTACGACCTCAAGAACTGCACGGGCGGCAATTGCGACCGCCGCGCCGAATATCTGAAATCGGCGAGCGACCTTCTGGTGTCCGACCTGCAGGAGATGGTCAACAACTGGAAGGAAGACGGCGCCGCGCGCAAGAACCTCACGGACGGTGACGCGAATACCGGCATCTCCACCATCTTCACGGGCATGGGCTCGCTCTCCTACGGCGAACTGGCGGGCGAGCGCATGAAGCTTGGCCTTTTGCTGCACGATCCGGAGGAGGAGCACGACTGCTTCTCCGACAACACCTACAACTCGCATCTCTATGACGCGATCGGCATCCGCGACGCCTACCATGCCAGCTACAAGCGGCTCGACGGTTCCGTGGTTTCGGGTCCGTCGGTGTCCGACATGGTGAAGGCCGCCGATCCGGCGATCGACAAGGAGCTGTCGGGCAAGCTCGACACCACCGTCGCCAAGATGGAGGCCATCAAGGCGCGCGCGTTGGCCGGCGAGGCCTATGACCAGCAGATTGCCGAGGGCAACACCGCAGGCAACGCCACCGTGCAGGCGGCGATCGATGCGCTGATCGACCAGACCAAGTCGATCGAGCGCGCCGTCGGCTCGCTCAAGCTGAACCAGATCGCCTTCGAGGGTTCCGACAGCCTCGACGCACCCGACAAGGTGTTCAAGTAAGTTTAGATCTCGATACCAGCCAAGCGGCGCGGGACCGGCGCCGTCAGCCAGAGCAAGTCAATGCTGATCTGCCATTGCAACATCATCACCGAGAAGGAGATCGAGCAGACGATCATCGGCCTGCTGGATGAGGATCCCTGGCAGTTGATCGTGCCCGCGAAGGTCTACCACGCGATGCGCAAGCGCGGCCGCTGTTGCGGCTGTTTCCCAAATGTGGTGGAAACGATCATTCGGGTCACCGAGAACTACCACGCCCGCTCACAGATGGGCGGCGTGGACATCGTTTCACACCTGGATCGCGTGCGAGGCTTGCGCGGCCAATACGGGAGCAGAACCCATGAAAGGCGAACCGCAGATCATCGAGCGGCTTAATGAAGCTCTGTTTCTGGAGCTTGGGGCCGTCAACCAATACTGGGTGCATTATCGCCTGCTCGAGGATTGGGGCTACACCAAGCTGGCAAAGAAGGAGCGGGCGGAATCGATCGAGGAAATGCATCACGCCGACCGGCTGATCGCGCGCATCATCTTCCTCGAAGGCCACCCGAACCTGCAGTCCGTCGCGCCGCTGCGCATCGGCCAGAACGTCAAGGAAGTGCTCGAATCCGATCTGGCCGGCGAATATGACGCGCGCACCGCCTACAAGCGCTCGCGCGAGATTTGCCACGACGAAGGCGATTTCGTCTCGATGAAGCTGTTCGAGGACCTTTTGACCGACGAGGAAGGCCATATCGACTTCCTGGAAACGCAGCTCGACCTGCTCGCCTCGATCGGCGAGGAAAAGTACGGCCTGCTCAATGCCGACTCGGCCAACGAGGCGGAGTAAGGACATGCGGGAATGCGGCGCCCCGTAGACTTTTCGCGCCGCGCGCGGCCGGCCGCAATCGACGGCCTGCCGCTTCAGAAGACCCCGCGATACCGGACCGGTCGCGGGGCGTCGCTTTTGCTGGCGATCGTGCTTTCCGCACCCACGCTGGCCGGCGAGCCGGCCGCCTTGCCGACGAGCCGCACCGACCTGACGCCGAAGGACCAGGCGCGGGTCCTGGCCGTCACCAGGCCAACGACCGACTTCACCAGGCCTGAGCCGTTCGAGCTGATGCAGGGCGGCGCCGGCACCTCGCGCAAGGACGTCAACCGCGATGCCTTCTCGCAGTCCTCCGCCAACATCACTTTCGAGGAAGAGGGCAATTTCAAGCTCGGCAATGCGCTTTTCCGCAAGAACTGGGTGTCGTCGCCGTCGTCGACCCAGGCTTCCGACGGTCTTGGCCCGCTGTTCAACGAGCGCGCCTGCCAGAACTGCCATTTGAAGGATGGCCGCGGCCGCCCGCCGCAAGGTGATGCCGGATCGACGTCGATGTTCCTCAGGCTCGCGCGCGACGCCAGCAGCGCAGAGGAAAAAGCGGCGCTCGCCGACCACAAGCTGCTGAACTTTCCCGATCCGGTCTATGGCACGCAATTGCAGGATCTGGCAGTTCCGGGCCTCAAGGGCGAAGGCCGTGTGCGCGTCGAGTACTCCGAGGAGAAGGTGATGCTCGGCGACGGCACCGCCGTTGCGCTGCGCAAGCCGCGTTATTCCGTCGAAAATCCCGGCTATGGCCCGCTCGATCCGCGCACCACGCTGTCGCCGCGCCTGACGCCGCCGATGATCGGGCTGGGCCTGATCGAGCAGATCGCGCCAGCCGATATCCTTGCCCATGCCGATCCGGACGATCGCGACGGCGATGGCATTTCGGGCCGGCCGAACATCGTGCGCGACGAGTTGAGTGGTGCGGTGACCCTGGGCCGCTTCGGCTGGAAGGCGCAGACCGCCTCGATCCGCCAGCAGGCGGCCGACGCCTTTGCCGGCGATATCGGCATCTCGACTCCTGAAATGCCGAAGCCTTGGGGTGACTGCACGGTGGCCGAGAAGGATTGCCTGGCCATGCCGAACGGCGTGCAGCAGCGGCTGGGCACGGCCGAAGCCCCGCCGCCGGTGATGGACCTCGTCACCATCTATTCGCAGAATCTGGCCGTGCCGGCACGGCGCGACATCGCCACACCGCAAGTGCTCGACGGAAAGAAGCAGTTCTACGAAATGGGCTGCATCGCCTGCCACACGCCGAAATTCGTGACCATGCGCGGCACGCCCAACAAGGCGCAGGCCTTCCAGCTGATCTGGCCCTATTCCGATTTCCTGCTGCACGACATGGGCGAGGGCCTTGCGGACCGACAACGGGTTGGAGAAGCCACGGGGAGCGAGTGGCGCACCCCGCCGCTATGGGGTATTGGGCTCACCGCGACAGTCAATGGCAATGCCTTTTATCTGCATGACGGCCGCGCCCGCACGCTTGCCGAGGCGATCCTGTGGCATGGCGGCGAGGGGCAGAACGCCCGCGACCGCTTTGCCGGGGCGGCCGCGACCGATCGCGATGCGTTGATCAAATTCCTGGAGTCCCTCTGATGCTAAAACGCGTCGCTCTGATGTCGAAATGCCTGGTCCTTGTTCTTCCTTTCCTTCTGGCCGCTGCCTTGCCGGCATCAGCCGCGGTCAAGGCTTCCGACGTCATCGAGCGCGCGATCGATGGCTTCGTCCGCCCCGCCTATGCCAGTCTTGACGAGCATGCGGCGGGCCTGGCCAGGGCGATGCACCAGCTTTGCGAAGCGCCGTCCGAAATCAATCTCGAAGCGGCGCGCTCGGCGTTTTCCGGCACGGTCGAGGCCTGGTCTGTGGCCGAGATCATCGCCTTCGGGCCGATCAAGGAAAACAACCGGCTGGAGCGTATGCTCTATTGGCCGGACCGCAAGAGCATCGGCCTGAGACAAGTGCAGGCCACGCTCGCATCGAAGGACCCGTCGGCCACCGATCCGGTGCAACTGGCGCAAAAGAGCGTCGCCATGCAGGGCCTCGGCGCGCTCGAATACGTGCTTTATGGCGACGGCGCCGAAACGCTTGCAGGGAAGGACGAGCCCTATCTTTGCGCCTATGGCGAGGCGGTCGCCGGCAACGTCGAAACCATGGCCGGCGAGGTGCGCGATGCCTGGCAAAAGCCCGACGGCTTCGCTTCGCTCTGGGCTCATCCCGGCCCGAAGAACCCGCTCTACCGCGACGGCAACGAAGCGGTGACGGAACTGGTCGGCGTCTTCATCAACGAGCTGGACATGATCCGCGATGTGCGGCTCAAGGGCTTCCTTGGCGCCAAGCCGGACGCCGACAAGCCAAAGCAGGCGATCTACTGGCGCTCGCGGAACACGGCGGCTTCGCTGGCCGGAAATCTCTCCGGCATCGACCAGCTGTTCCAGGCTTCCAAGCTAGGCGATGCGCTGCCCGCCGACGCGCAGTGGATGGCCGAGTCCATCCACATCCAGCTCAGCAACGGCGTGACAACAGCGAAATCGATCCCCGGCCCGATCGACAAGGCGCTCGCCGACCCCGCGCTGCGCGACAAGCTCGAACATTTCGCGCTGATCACCTCGAGCCTGTCGACCTTGATCGGCACCAGGATGACCGCCGAGTTCGGCCTGACCGCCGGCTTCTCGTCGCTGGATGGGGATTGATGCCGTGAGAACTCCCCTCATCGACCGTCGCGACTTCCTGTGCGCCGCGGGCGCTGGCTTCGCCGCCGCCATGGCGCCGCGCGCCTGGGCCGACACGCTGGCGGCGGACGCGGTGTTTGCCACGGCTTTCGTCAAGCGCGACGGCAGTTTTGGCGCCGCCGTGCTGTCCGAGGCCGGCAAGATCCTGCACAGCATCGATCTGCCGGACCGCGGCCACGACGTCGCTTTCGATCCGGTGTCGAAACGCTCGGTCGTTTTTGCCCGGCAGCCCGGCACTTTCGCGGTCGTCTTCGACCATGCCGGCCGCGACAAGCCTTTGACCATTGCCAGCATCGCCGGCCGGCATTTCTTCGGCCATGGCGTGTTCTCGCCCGACGGCGCGCTGCTCTATGCGACCGAAAACGATTTCGACAACGCGGCCGGTGTCGTCGGCGTCTATGACGCGAAGGCCGGGTTCAGTCGCGTCGGTGAGTTCCCGACCTATGGCATGGGCCCTCACGAGCTGCTCCTGCTCGGCGATGGCCGAACGCTGGCTATCGCCAATGGCGGCATCGAAACCCATCCCGACTATGGCCGCGCCGAGCTCAACATCGCGACGATGAAGCCATCCTATACGCTGGTCGACCGCATCACCGGCGACCTGATCGAAAAGCATGAATTGCCGCCGGCGCTTCATCAGCTTTCGATCCGCCATATGGACCGCGACCAGGCGGGCACCGTCTGGTTCGGCTGCCAATATCGCGGGCCGGCGACAGACCGCCCCGCGCTGGTTGGCCGCGCCGCGCGCGGCAAGGAACTCGAACTGGTGGAGATGCCGCAAGACGTGCTCTCCGGCTTCCGCAATTACATTGGCTCGGTCGCCGCCAATGCCGTCACAGGCACGATCGCCGTCACCTCGCCGGAGGGCAATTCGCTGGCTGTCATCGATGCCGCCAGCGGCCGCGTGGTTGCGACCCGGTCTCTGGTGGAGGTCTGGGGGCTTGCGCCTGACGGCAGCGGCTTCATGGCGACGACCGGCGCCGGCGAGATCGTCGGCGGCGCCGGCGCCATCCGTTCCGAGCCGGACTATGTCTGGGACAACCATATGCTGCGCATTGTCGCGACGGCGTGATCGCCGCGCCTGGAGCAATTTCCGGGAAAAGTGTGAGCGGTTAGGTTCGGCGCGTTCGCCGTAACCCTCTGTCCGGAATTGCGTCAAAACAAAGAGATAGGGCGGCCCGCCGTTTCCGTGAAACGGTGAAGCGCTCTAGAAGCAAAGCCGCTTAACATTTCTGCGCCCTGGCCCTTGCGGCGGCGCCCCATGCCGGGCAGAGGGAATTGTGTTTCGATCCGTTCGTTAACCGGCCCATGAAGCTGCCCGTATGAAGTTGCTTGCCATCGACTGCGCCGCCAGTCTCTGCGCCGCCTGCGTTTATGACGCAGACGCGGGGAAGGAGCTTGGCCGCGAGCTGCGCGATCTCGGCAAGGGGCACGCCGAGCATCTG
>NZ_RZSA01000012.1:0-20998 GCF_003998075.1 Mesorhizobium sp. M2A.F.Ca.ET.037.01.1.1
TAGGAGTAGAATTTTAAAACGGTCTCAGCGCGGAAGAACCGTCGATCCCATCAACGCTTCGTCGATCGAGCGCGCCGCCTGGCGGCCCTCGCGGATCGCCCAGACCACCAGCGACTGGCCGCGGCGCACGTCGCCCGCGGCATAGAGCTTGTCGACGCTCGTCCTGTAATCGCTGTCGTTCGCCTCGACATTCTTTGAGCGGCGGCTGTCGGTAACGACCTTGATCTTGCCGTCCAGCTCCTTCATCAGGCTGTCGCCCGCCGGGCCGGCAAAGCCGATGGCGATGAAGGCGAGGTCGGCGCGGATGACGAATTCGCTGCCGGCGATCGGCTTGCGCTTCTCGTCCACCTCACAGCAGCGCACGCCGGTCAACTGGCCGTCCTCGCCGATGAATTCGAGCGTCGCCACCTGGAATTCGCGCTCGGCGCCCTCGGCCTGCGAGGAGGACGTGCGCATCTTGGTCGCCCAATAGGGCCATACTGAGAGCTTGTCTTCCTTCTCCGGCGGCTGCGGACGGATGTCGAGCTGCGTCACGCGCACCGCGCCCTGGCGGAAGGCGGTGCCGATGCAGTCGGACGCGGTGTCGCCGCCACCGACCACGACCACATGCTGGCCGCCGGCGATGATCGGGTGTGAGGGCCAGGCAACCGACTGGATCGGCTCGCCGCCGACGCGGCGGTTCTGCTGCACCAGATAAGGCATGGCGTCGTAGACGCCGCCGAGATCGTCGCCGGGAATGCCGGCCGCGCGCGGCGTTTCGGAACCGCCGCAATAGAGCACCGCGTCATATTCCTCGAGCAGATCGGCCACCTTCGTGTCGACGCCGACATTGACGCCGCAATGGAAGGTGACGCCCTCGCCCTGCATCTGCTCGATGCGCCGGTCGATATAGTGCTTCTCGATCTTGAAGTCGGGGATGCCGTAGCGCATCAGCCCGCCGGGCCGGCTCTCGCGCTCATAGACATGCACGTCGTGGCCGGCGCGGCCGAGCTGCTGGGCGGCCGCCATGCCGGACGGGCCGGAGCCGATCACGGCGACACGCTTGCCGGTCTTCTTCTCGGGCGGATAGGGCCGGATATGGCCGGTCTCATAGGCCTTGTCGGCGATCGCCTGCTCGACCGTCTTGATGGCGACCGGAATGTCTTCGAGGTTCAGCGTGCAGGCTTCCTCGCAGGGCGCCGGGCAGATGCGGCCGGTGAATTCCGGGAAATTGTTGGTCGAATGCAGGTTGCGGATCGCGCTATCCCAGTCGCCATTGTAGACGAGATCGTTCCAGTCCGGGATCTGGTTGTGGATTGGGCAGCCGGTCGGCCCATGGCAGAACGGAATGCCGCAATCCATGCAGCGCGCGGCCTGTTTCTCGACCTCCTTGTCCGACATCGGCAGCGTGAATTCGCGGAAATGCCGGATGCGGTCGGAGGCCGGCTGGTACTTGTGCACCTGCCGGTCGATCTCGAGGAAGCCTGTTACCTTGCCCATAGTCCAGCTCCTGCTGTCCAGATGGCGCGCCTGGCGACGCCCTGCAGCTGGATCAGATGGGGCATCCCGTCCACACATGGGCCGCACCAAGTTGCCCAAAATTCGACTATGTACACTTGCCGGGCTCAAAGCTCGTGAGGGGCTCGCCATGCAGCCAGTTCTCGACTCTAATCGAAGGAGCCGGGGACTCCATCTGCAATACCACGTTGCGGTCCAAAGCTATTTCCAAAGGTTTCTGCACGAGCTGGTTTCCTCTCAGAGACGGCACACGGGTTCAGGGAGGAGCGCATCGCTCGTCTTGCCCCATTAAGTGCAGTCACAGTCACTCAGTCTCAAAAGCCATGCCAACGCGCTCAGCGCGCAGTTAGCGCCCATTGCTTCGAAAAACCTCGTCAGTGCCCAGATGTTGGTTGTAATGAACCTGACATTTGTCTGACGCTGTCAGCTTTTGGACACGCGATCACGCGCTTCGTGCCGCCAGGCCAGGCCGAGCCCTGTGTTGCCAGCGGTCGCTTCGATGATTGTACCGCCCGGCGCGAGCTGGCCACGCTGTTCGGCATTAACGATCATCGACAACGCAATGCGATCCTTGATCGATCCGCCGGGATTTTGGCTTTCGAGCTTGACGAAGAGAATTCCTGACTCCGACGTTGTACCGCTGACCAGCCGTGTTGGAGCTGAAATCAGAGGAGTTCGCCTTGGTGGAGACCTTTCGGACGCAGCGATAGCAGCCATCAACCAGCTTCTTCTAAAACACAAGGTGATCTTCTTCCGCGGCCAGGAGCATCTCGACGATGCGGAGCAGGAATTGTTCGCGCGGCGTCTGGGTAACCTTGTACCTCATCCCACGCAGGGGCCGGCAGCCGGCACGGCCTCAATCCTCAATCTCGATTCCGGCCGTGGCGGTGGCAGGGCAGACCAGTGGCATACCGATGTGACTTTCGTCGATGCCTATCCGAAATTCTCGGTCCTACGTGGCGTCGTCATTCCGGCGGCGGGGGGCGACACGATCTGGTCCAACACGCACGCCGCGTACGAGAATCTGCCGGCGCCGCTCAAAATATTGGCGGACAATCTGTGGGCTATTCATAGCAATGCCTACGACTACGCAGCCGTGCGCCCGCGCGCCACAGCCGAAGAGAAGAAGCACTTCGAGGAAGTTTTCACATCGACGATCTACGAGACCGAGCATCCGGTCGTGCGCGTCCATCCGGAAACCGGGGAGAAGTCGCTGCTGCTCGGCAATTTCGTGCAGCGCCTCGTCGGCCTTTCCAAGAGCGATTCCGCCAAACTCTACGAGGTGTTCCAGTCCTACGTCACTGCCCCGGAAAATACCGTGCGGTGGCGCTGGCAAGTAGGCGACGTCGCTATCTGGGACAACCGTGCTAACCAGCATTATGCGGTCAACGACTATGGCGACCAGCACCGGGTTGTGCGTCGCGCTACGGTTGACGGTGACGTTCCGATCGGCGTCGACGGTCGCCGCAGTATAACCCATGTCAAGGCAGCCAAGCCGGCGGCGAAGGCAGCCTGACCGTCTGAACAGGGTAAAGATGAAAACTTCGTATCGCCGCGGCCATATCGCGCTGCTTAACCGCCCCACAAAGCCTTATGATTTCCGAGAAGCAAGGCGAGTTGCGGGCTCGAGGCTTGGCCCGAAATCGAGGTCCTGCAGCGTGGCGCATGGCTCGAGTCGCTGCTCGTGGCCCCGCTGCAGCGGTACAGGTCCCCCACCGCCCCACCATCTCGCCCGCCCTGCACCTCGGATAGCGATCATTCACCGTTTGTTCATTATGATAGCGCACGATCATAACTGGACATGCTGGTAGCTCGTACATGCCTGAAGGCCCTGCGCGCCGACCCAGCGCCGGGGCCTTTTTACTTCCGCAAAATCGATTCCAGCAACGCGGGCACTTCGCAGGATGTCGGAATCCCGCGCTTGCGATGATACGCCGTACAGCGAATTGCGCGAGTCAAACGAATTTGGGTTTCTCAAATATAGAATCGTCGATACCGATCCTGATGGATCGAGCCTCGACGACGAAGTCAACCATCTTCAAACGGAATTATTCAACATTGCCGAGAGCTCCCGGTGTGCCGTCGAAGCCGACATTGGGGAGGTCAGCGGTCACCAACGATCATGGTGATCGCCAGCATCTTTCGTATTCACATAACCGTCGGCCTTGTACTTTCCCGAGGCCATGACATGAGTGGGTCTTCCAAGCACCGATTTGGCCCGGTAGGATTTGCAGGGGGCGCGGACAAGCGGATGAACAAACGGAATGATGCCGGAAAACTGCGCGCGCCTGCTGGGATTTAGCCGACCGTCGATAGGAACATAGCCCTGGTCGACGGCTTTCTGAAGGGCAAGAGTTTCGCCGACCTGGCTCAGGAACATGGCTTGTCGACAACGAGGGTGCGCCAAATCATCGAGAAGGCCGATCGGCTCGTGGGCGGCGCATTCAGACCAAGACTGAAACGTCCAACGCCTCGCCTCGGTCCGATTTCATGGTCGACTATCCCTATGTGTGCAAATGGCCGAGAAGCACCGGCTGGGTAGCGTCACGCCGCATCATTCTTTGCGGAGCTGGAGCGCGCGGGATCGCTGGAGCGGCTGGTGAAAGCGGTTGCCGGGGCGCACAACACGTGAGCTGGCGCCTCGTGTGGCAAAAGGAGAGGGCGAGAGCCCATGGCCTGCAATGAAGCGATCAAGCATTGCGATCGTGGAACCAAGCTAGTCGACCATCCGGACCGCGGCCTTCAATGCCAGCTCGCCTTGGAATCGGCCTTCCAGGAATTGGCTGAGCGCGCAGCGGAATCCGGCTGGACCGAGGAGATAGCCACGCGCTCCTCGAACTCGCCGGCGCGCGCCTCAGGAGCGACTCCGCCAATGACAGACTGAGAGGACGATTAATCGTGCCAGGGCAACGAGAGAGCGGCAGGTTCAAGAAGCTTCGCCTGAACCGATAGGAACGTCGCTGCGCCAATAAAATTGGCGGTGAAGGCTGACCGCGGCCGAGTCGGGCAAGCGAGCGAAGTGCTGAAATAAGGGCGTGAGAATCCAAGACATCGTTTGTAGAGAGCATCGAGCTTCGCGAGATTGTGGTACAGGATCGACCGCAGGTGTTCTCGCAGCGCTCGCAGAACCCGGGATTCTTCCGCGGCACCCGCCAAGGCGAAGAACGGTCAGAGTTGCACGATAACGTTTAAAAGCGAGCCTTCCTCCGAAAGTCTGCGCGCGCAGTTCCACGGTCCGATGCGCTTTCATAGCTATTCCAATCGCCGCGCCCATCCTCTCCCGGATCAGGTCCAGCGGGTCTGCAGTGCATGCGCCCCCAAAGTGGACGCCATTGGGCCGGGTGAACCGGGCTCGATTGCGCGCCGAAGGCCCGTTCCAGGCCCGGAAATCCGGGTCCGTCAGGGCGAGCGCGTGCGGGTCGAGGTAGAGAACGGCCTTGCCGAGAAAACGACCGTGCACTGGCATCGCGTGCGTGTGCCACATGCCATGGATGGCGTGCCTCACCTCACGCAGAAGCCCGCGAAAAGGCAACGGAAGATCTAGCATTTATGGGGGAAATGTTTTTTCGGAGTGCTTGACCCGCAGGAAGGGCAGGGCATGACTGCCTATCGCCCGACCCGGCCGGCCGCACTCATGACCGGCTGGGCTCGGTTAATCCTGCATGCCGCGCCCATGAGGTTGCGCTCTGTCGGGAGTGCGTCGAGCACAACGACGAGATGTAGTTCACGATCTTTGAAACGCGTGTCAACCATCCAAAGTGTGGATGCCTTTCATCGAAACAAACGATTTCATCAATGTTCTGGAATCCTGCATGGGCAGAACAGAAACCGCCCGAAAGGAGATTTTTCATGCGCTCTACCGGGCAGTGGAGTGCTGGGAAAGGGAGTTGCAACTGACCGGGTCCGACTTCTTCCGAGTCTATGGACAGACTGGGAGACGCGCACGGTGTAGCGGCTCACATCGTCATACTGCACCTACGCCACACACCGGCCGGACCTGATCCGGCTTTATGAGCATTGGGCTTTGTCAGTTGCCCAAGCGTGATGGCTTTCGCGACGCGGCGCGCCTCAGGAACTGAGCCGCGTCCAGGTCGAAACGCGGGAAAGAAAGACAGGAAACAGAATGGCCGATCAATTCGCAACGGACGTCATTGCCCTGATCAAGAAACGCGCCGAGTCGGAGAGCGGTGAGGGAATGCCTACGTCATTCGTCGGCGAGATAACAATCGCCACGGAACTGGACGCGCTCGGGTTTGATTCGCTGGGTTTGGCGGACGTCCTCTGGGATGTGGAGCAGGCCTACGGCATCAAGATCGACATGAACACGGCCGATGCCTGGTCCAATCTCAAGAATGTCGGCGACGTCGTGGAAGCCGTCCGCGGCTTGCTTGCGAAGGAGGCTTGAATGGACAGGCGCGTCGTTATCACCGGAGTGGGCGGCCTGTGCGGACTGGGCACCGACGCCGCCTCTATGTGGAAAGAGATGCGCGAAGGCCGCTCCGCCATCGGCCCGATCGCCAATTCCGAGCTTCATGACCTGGAGGGCATGACCGGCGCTGAGATCAAGGCGCTGCCCCAGCACGACATCAACCGGGGGCATCTCATCTCCATGGACCGCTTCAGCTTGCTCGCCGTGCTTGCAGCGCGCGAAGCCATGCGGCAGGCCGGACTTTCCTGCGACGAGGGGAATGCCCATCGCTTCGGCGCGACAGTGGGCGTCGGCGGCTTGGGCTGGGATGTGATGGAGGAAACTTACCGGGCCCTCCTTTTGGACGGCGCGAGGCGAGTTGGCATCCTCGCTGTACCCAAAACGATGCCAAGCGCCGCCGCCGGCCAGGTGAGCTTGAGCCTCGGCTTGCGCGGGCCGGTCTTCGGGGTGACCTCCGCATGTGCCTCGGCCAACCATGCGATCGCCTCGGCGGTGGACCAGATCAAGCTGGGCCGGGCCGACGTAATGGTTTCCGGAGGCAGCGACGCACCCTTCGCATGGGGCGTGCTGAAAGCATGGGAAGCAATGCGCGTGCTTTCACCCGATACCTGCCGGCCCTTCTCCGCCGATAGGAAGGGCCTGGTGCTGGGCGAGGGTGCGGGCATGGCCGTGCTGGAAAGCTACGAGCATGCCACGAGGCGTGGTGCCACAATTCTTGCCGAGATCGCCGGCGTCGGCCTTTCCGCCGATGCCTTCCACATTGCCGCGCCATCTGTCGAGGGGCCAGCGTCGGCGATGCGCGCCTGCCTTGCCGATGCCGGGCTGAATGCCGAGGACGTCGACTACCTCAACGCGCACGGCACCGGTACCAAAAGCAATGATCAGACTGAAACGGCGGCGATCAAGCGTGTGTTTGGAAACCACGCTTATTTGATGTCCATCTCTTCCACCAAGTCCACGCACGCGCATTGCCTCGGCGCAGCGAGCGCGCTTGAAATGATCGCCTGCGTGATGGCAATCCAAGAGGACGTCGTGCCGCCGACCGCCAACTATCGCGAGCCAGATCCCGCTTGCGACCTCGACATCACACCCAATGTGCCGCGCGAGCGCAAGGTGCGCGTCGCCATGAGCAACGCCTTCGCCATGGGCGGTACGAACGCAGTTCTGGCATTCAGGCAGGTGTAGAAGCCATGCAAGACGCCTCATTTGAGGTCACCTGTCGTATCTAGCTGCTTGCCGGACCACTATGTGAAGCGAGCGCTATTGGCTGCCTCTGCGATGCGGGAATTGGCAGCGGACGTCTCACGATCAAACAGGCATCTGCTTGTAGAATTCTTTTAATCGTGAAGCGGCGCGAGTGCGCTATCCGTTGAGGTGAGCAAGGCCGGCGCCCTGGGTGAGCGCTGGTGTCGGGTGGTGGAAAGTACAGGGGGAGCTGTGTGGCCCCCTCTTTCTCGGCCTCGACGATGTGCGAAGGAGCCTGTGCGGCGAACGGGCCGACGCCCCAGGCTCAGAACCTGGGCGAACCTAACTCCCGCCAAAGGACAGCCCAGAGCTGGATACACGAAAGAGATACTGAACCCGCGAATCAGATTCTGATCAATCGTCGTGTCTGAGCTCCGCTCGGCTCTTACGGAGATAATCGCGCGGCCCGGCAACGGCCGCGCGTGCCGCGGGCGTGAGCTTTGCGCTTCGTCAGAAGTGCCTCGAGCGTGACGACGATAATTGACCAGCCATATGGAACGCATTCGCCCAGTTATCCAAAGCGTGGATACCTTTCATCTAAACAAAGGATTTTACCGTTTTTGCTGCAGGTCCCATAGAGGCGCTTCAAGTTGGAAAGATAGGTAGTTCCCATGGTTGCGTTGGATCCGAGGAGCATCATCTGGTGTGCGGGGCGCACAAAGTCAGTCGCATCTGCATTACGGCTTGGTCTTTCGGCGGTCTCCACAAGTTACGCCCCGTTGGTGCGATGCCAATTATTTAACCAATGCTTGGACATTTATCTCAACCAGACAGCTCCAAGGTGAGGTCTTCCATGCGCCCGAATGTCGATTGGAAGTTGTGCTGGGAAAATGAGCTGCAACTGGCCGACCATGTCGAACTCTCCGACTTTTTTCGAAAGACCTATGGACGGACTGGCGCCTTCAACGCGGAGCCATTCGAAGGCGGCCGCAGTTGGGCCGGCGCGAGGCCGGAATTCCGCGCAATCGGCTACGACGCGCATGGGGTAGCGGCTCACATCGGCATGCTGCGGCGCTTCATCAAAGTTGGCGAGGTCGACTTGATCGTCGCTGAATTGGGCCTGTACGCGGTTCGTCCGGATCTTGAAGGGCTCGGAATCGGTTTTTCGATGCGCGTGGCGTACCCAGTGCTCCATCAGTTGGGTGTTCCATTCGCTTTCGGCACGGTTCGGCACGCGCTGCGAAACCATGTCGAAAGATTCTGCAGAGCCGGCCTCGCGAACATTGTGTCGGGCGTTCGCGTACGATCGACCCGTCCAGATGTGCATCCCGACCTGCCGCCCACGCGCCTGGAAGACGTACTCGTGTTGGTTTCGCCGATCGGACGCTCGATGGACGAGTGGCCGTCCGGTACCCTGATCGACCGGAACGGTCCGGAACTATGAAGCCTCTGGACTACATATGCGAAGGGCAGAGTGACAATGCCGATGGCACTGCAGAGCGCAGCGTCTATCTGACGTTTGACGATGGTCCCAATTCATTTTTCACACCGCAGATACTCAATGTGCTGGCGCAACATCAGGTGACGGCGACCTTCTTCGTTGTTGGGGCCTACGCGGCCGACGAGCCGGAACTCGTTCGCCGAATTATTACAGACGGGCACGGTATAGCCAACCACACGATGACTCATCCGGACCTGGCCAAATGCGGGTCCGTCGAAGTCGACTGCCAGATAGTTGAGGCAAACAGAGTCATAGGGATGGCTTGCCCGCAGGCCATGGTTCGGTACTTTCGTGCACCGTATGGCATCTGGACCGAAGAAGTAATCGCTGCATCAGCGGGTGCGGCATTGGCGCCCGTCCATTGGTCCATTGATCCACGCGACTGGTCTCGCCCCGGCGTTGACGCCATCGTCGACAGAGTGCTCGCCGATATCCGGCCGGGCGCAATCGTGCTGTTGCACGACGGGTGCGCTCCCGACGAATTGCAACCAGGCAATCAAGCCAGTCTGCGCGACCAGACGGTGACAGCGTTGTCACGCCTAATTCCAGAATTGCACGGCCGCGGATTTGTAATCCGATCACTTCCTCAACACCCCTGAACAAACAGAGATCCTATGGACCTTCTCACCACAGCCAGTACTGTTGCCGTTTCGTCTTATGCGGTGCTCTCGACTGTTTACAGAGGCATGCAAGCGGTCTACTCCCAACCGGAAAATGTTACGCCGCCGTCGGAAAGCTTGTTCGGATCCGACCGTTGGCCGAGCGTGGATGTCATTATCCCCTGCTACAATGAGGACCCGCGCACACTCGCGGCGTGTTTAGCTTCCATTGCAAATCAAGATTACGCCGGAACATTTCAGGTCTATCTGGTTGACGACGGTTCTGGAAATCGTAATGCCGTCATCCCGGTACATCACGCCTACGAGGGCGACCCGAGATTCAATTTCATTCTGCTCCGCGAGAATGTTGGCAAACGCAAGGCGCAGATCGCCGCCATCCGCCGCTCATCTGGAGATTTCGTGCTCAGCGTCGACTCTGACACGACACTTGCGTCCGACGTCATCACAAAGCTTGCAGTAAAAATGCGGGATTCCATGGTCGGAGCGGCCATGGGCCAGGTGACGGCATACAACCGCAGCGACACTTGGTTGACCCGATTGATCGATATGGAATACTGGCTGGCTTGCAATGAGGAGCGCGCGGCGCAAGGTCGCTTTGGTGCGGTCATGTGCTGCTGCGGCCCATGTGCAATGTACCGCCGGTCTTGTCTCCTTTCTCTGCTGGATCAATACGAGACGCAGCTGTTCAGGGGGAAACCAAGCGACTTCGGTGAAGACCGTCATCTTACGATCCTCATGCTGAAAGCAGGCTTTCGAACCGAGTACGTTCCAGGTGCCGTCGCGGCGACAGTCGTTCCGGACAAGATGGGACCTTATTTGCGCCAACAACTCCGCTGGGCACGAAGCACCTTCCGGGACACGATGCTTGCGCGAGGTCTACTGCGTGGCCTGGATCGCTATCTAACTTTGGATGTGATGGGAGAGAATCTCGGCCCATTGTTGCTCGGCATCGCGGTAGTAACGGCGCTCGGTGAGCTACTATTTTCACATACAGTAAATTGGTGGACGGTGCTGGCTATTGTCACGATGACCATAATCAGATCTACGGTGTTATCTTTCCGCACTCGGCAGCTTCGATTCATCGGCTATTCAATGCACGCGTTAATCAGGATATTCCTGTTGATCCCCTTGAAGGCTTACGCCCTGTGTACATTGAGCAATAGCGATTGGCTGTCGCGTAAAAGTGTTCCCCTGCCCAACAGGAGCACAAAGGAAATCACAAGCGCGATGCCGCTTGCCGGAGCAAATGCTGCGGGCAATTCTGGAATTGCGGAGTCACTTCATACTGCAGATCTTTCGCTCACAGCTGGTGAAGTCTGACGGCCTTGCAGCGCCGAGTGACCGAGTAAGTTGTGTCAGTCGACACGGGGTGAAGCTTTCGAGTTACCTATGGTCAGAACGGGAACTATCTGGAAGCGACACGTGGCATCTTGACGTTATTCTTTGGCGGAAGCGATACACGCGTCGCTCCGGCCGCGACTTTCCAAAGGTGCCATCTCAAGGCGGTGGCCTGCTCTGAACCAGAATTCGCAAGTAAGCTGCCGGTGGCCAATCGGACTCATTCCGCTTGAGATAGACGCATGTCCAATGTAGCAATCGACCTTACCGGCGTAACCAAATTATTCGGAAACAAGCTCGTTGTGGACGGGCTGTCCTTCACCGTTGCATCGGGAGAGTGCTTCGGTCTGCTGGGGCCGAACGGCGCAGGCAAGAGCACGATTGCGCGTATGCTCCTCGGTATGACCCGGCCTGACGCGGGTGATATAACAGTCCTCGGTCTACCAGTGCCGGCACGCAGCCGCTTGGCCCGCAAGGGCATAGGCGTGGTCCCGCAGTTCGACAATCTCGACCTGGAATTTACGGTACGCGAGAACCTGTTGGTGTTCGGGCGCTACTTCGGCATGAGTACAAGAGAGATCAACGCCGTCATCCCACGGCTCCTCGAGTTCGCTCGCCTTGAGAGCAAGGCGGATTCACGTGTCGGCCTGCTATCCGGCGGGATGAAGCGGCGCCTGACGCTGGCACGTGCTCTGATCAACGACCCCCAGTTGCTTGTGATGGATGAGCCCACGACCGGCCTCGACCCGCATGCCCGCCATCTGATCTGGGAGCGACTTCGTTTCCTGCTGGCGAGCGGAAAAACGATCATTTTGACCACCCATTTCATGGAAGAGGCTGAGCGGCTTTGTGATCGGCTGTGTGTTCTCGAGCGGGGACGCAAGATCGCCGAGGGCAGTCCTCATGCGCTGATCGACGAGTACATTGGGTGCAACGTGATCGAGATCTTCGGCGGCAATCCACAGGAGCTGATTTCGCTGATCAGACCGTACGTTCAGCGTGTCGAGGTAAGCGGCGAGACGCTCTTTTGCTATGCGCCTGAGCCGGAGGATGTGCGCATCCAGCTTCGCGGTCGAGCGGGTCTGCGTATTCTAGAGCGTCCACCCAGTCTGGAGGACGTTTTCTTGAGGTTAACCGGACGTGAGATGGAGAAGTGAGCAATGGGTGAACGTTTTGCGGCCGCTCTACCCGCCAACGCCTGGAACTGGATCGCGGTGTGGCGCCGCAATCATCTGGCATGGAAGAAGGTGGCATTTGCTTCAATGCTCGGCACCCTTGCTGATCCGATGATTTACCTTTTCGGGCTCGGCACTGGCCTTGGACTGTTGGTAGGCCGCATCGAAGGTGCATCCTACATCGCCTTTCTGGCAGCCGGCATGGTTGCGACGAGCGCGATGACAGCATCAACCTTCGAAACAATTTACGCGGTTTTCGGTCGAATGCGCGATCAGGGCACTTGGGAAGCAATCCTGCACACACAACTTACCCTCGGCGACATCGTTCTCGGTGAATTGACCTGGGCAGCCACAAAGGCCTTTCTGGCCGGTACGACAATTGCGATTGTTGCCGCCGCGCTAGGTTATGCCGCGTGGACGTCGGTTCTCTACGTGCTGCCGGTCATCGCTCTCACCGGGTTCGCCTTTGCGAGCCTGGCCATGCTCGTCATCGCGCTCGCGCCCAGTTATCACTATTTTATTTTCTATCAGACGCTTGTCATCACACCCATGCTGTTCCTTTCGGGCGCGGTTTTTCCAGTCGGCCAATTGCCAGGAGTGTTTCAGCAGATTGCGGCCTTCTCGCCGCTGGCGAATTCTATCGATCTAATCCGTCCGGTGATGCTCGGCCGCCTGGGCGACAATGTAGGGCTGCATATAGGCGCACTTTGCATGTTCGCTGTATTGCCTTTTTTTCTGTCGGCTGGACTGTTTCATCGACGACTAATGCGTTGACGCTTACCTACGCCCATCAACGAGAAGGAGGTCCGCAATGCCGGATTGCAAACTGCCCCCAGCGGCCCGGAGGCATGCGTGTGCCAGGAATCGCGAGTGGTACAACAACGCCGAAGCCGGGCGCCACCCAGCCGCTGCAGGCACGCGCCCATCTTCGCGACCACACCTCGGAGTACAGGCTGGGTGGTGAGGCGCGCGGACCCACCCGGAGCGTTCAAGCGATAGCAGCCAAGCTTCTTGTGCGCGTCCCCAGACCGTCGCGGCCATTATTTAGTTGGATACACATGCAATGACCCACAACGAACCAACTCCTGAGCCTTTTGTGATCCTTGCTATGCCAAGGACCGGAACACACTATTTAGAAGAATTGCTAAACGAGCATCCGACCGTTCTGAGTAACGGTGAGTTGCTAAACGAATATGATCCCAATTGGCCCAGCACGGATCGCCTGCTAGGCACGGATCGCGAGCTTCTTGAGCTTGCCTATGTGCGCTGCCCTATGCGCGACTACAAGAATGTGACGCATCTTGGCTGCAAGATCAATGAACCTCAGTTTCGCGAGCGTCCAGCATTCTTTGCGGAATTAGCTCGTTGGCCAGCACTCAAGGTCATCCTCGTTGTTCGCCGAAACGTATTGGAATCGCTCCGATCCTTTGTGCAGGCCAGGGAAAGCGGTCAGTGGCTGAAGTTCAGCTCGGACAACGATACCGCTCGGCCACCGAGCGTCAGGTTGTCAATCGCCGACTGTGAGGCTTATTTCAAAGCCGCCGACGATTTTCACGCTCGCGTTATGGACTCCTTCACGTCGACCAACCTGCTTGTAATGGAATACGAGAGCCTACTTCACGAACCTGCCCAATGCTTGGGAGCGGTTTGGGATTTCCTGGGCGTTCCAGCGCTTGAGCCATCAGATAACGCCATCTTGCAGCGCCAGGAAACGCGACCGCTTGATCAAACGGTGGAGAACTTTGACGAGTTGCGGATTCACTTCGCACGCGGACCTTATTCAAGATTTTTTGACCTCGGAGATTCAATGCGCTCCTACGCTTAATCGCTTGTACCGCGTGCTCTGATGGGCGTGTAGGATATCCTGCAGTTTGCGCGCATTCCGTTCCAAAACTGACAAACCAAAGTCACCAAGGCAACCGGCAGTCGATCTGCGGCGAACATCAAAGGGCACGGGCGCAAGGCGACCTGGTCAATTCCCTCTCTGATGAAGCACTTCCTCAGACGCGATCTTTGGCGAGCCTCGAGTGCAGAATTCCGGCAAGGTGGAGGGTTCCAGTGCGCAACTGCACCAATCTCGCTGGACGGGACAGGCGTCCAGTTGGCACGGCGCTTGCTCCGAGATGACAGCAGCGCTCGACCGGAGCGCAGCATGGGAGAAGGAGGAGCCCCCACCCCGATCCGGTCAGGGAGAGAGAAACGATGTTGGTTCCAAGAGTCCCCCGCGCGATCGCAGCGCCCCGCAAGCGCCATTTTGCCCGGACCTACGTGCAGGTACTTGCCGCCATGGTCCTTGGAGCCGCAATTGGCTACCTCTATCCGGAAACCGGCCAAAGCCTGAAGCCGCTCGGCGATGCCTTCATCAAAGTCATCAAGATGATTATCGCACCTGTCATCTTCCTGACAATTGCGACCGGCATTGCCGGCATGAGCGATCTGCAGAAGGTCGGCCGAGTTGCCGCCAAGGCGATGGTTTATTTCCTTACCTTCTCGACGCTTGCACTCGTTGTCGGGCTGATTGTCGCGAATATCGTTCAGCCTGGCGCCGGCCTCAACATCGATCCGGCCTCGCTCGATGTCGAAGCCGTTAAGGGCTATGTGGCCACGGCTCACGAGCAGTCCGTGACCAGCTTCCTGATGAACATCATCCCGTCAACGATTGCCAATGCCTTCGCGGAAGGCGACATCCTGCAAGTCTTGTTCCTCTCGGTCCTGTTCGGCATTGCTCTGGCGATGACCGGAGAGACGAGCAGGCCGGTCGTTACCTTTCTCCAGGCGCTCACCGCCCCCATTTTTAAGCTCGTCGGCATTCTGATGAAGGCTGCACCCATCGGCGCCTTCGGCGCTATGGCCTTTACGATCGGCAAATACGGAATCGGTTCGGTGGCCAACCTCGCGATACTGGTCGCGACGTTCTATCTGACCGCCTTCCTCTTCGTGTTCGGGGTTCTCGGCGTGGTCTGCCGCTGCAACGGCTTCTCGATCTTTTCTCTTGTCCGCTACATCAAGGACGAGCTGCTGCTTGTCCTGGCAACGTCCTCCTCGGAGGCCGCGCTGCCCTCGCTCATGGAGAAGATGGAGAAGGCCGGCGCCGCGCGTTCGGTCGTAAGTCTCGTCATCCCTACTGGATACTCATTCAATCTGGACGGCACCAATATCTACATGACGATCGCCGCCCTCTTCATCGCGCAGGCGACGAACACAGATTTGTCAATTGCCGATCAGATCCTCCTGCTGCTAATTGCGATGCTTTCCTCGAAGGGTGCGGCAGGCGTCACCGGCGCCGGCTTCATCACATTGGCCGCTACTCTGTCTGTCGTGCCGAGTGTTCCCGTTGCCGGAATGGCTCTAATTCTTGGCGTGGACCGCTTCATGTCGGAATGCCGCGCGCTGACGAATTTAGTCGGTAATGCGGTGGCATCGCTCGTTGTCGCTCGCTGGGAAGGCGAATTGGACCAGTCCCGGATGGAAGCCGCTTTCCGCGGTTAGGGTTACATCAAACGGGCTCCCCGCAAGCAAGCAATAGCGCGACGTGTAAGTCACGGCCTTCACAGCAGTCGAATTGCCGGCCTCCAAAGAGCGCTGGAAATAGTGTACTAACGCGGAGAGTAATACAACACCATGAAGCCCCTAAGCAAACGAACGGTTCACGGAAACTCATCTGGGTCCGCATGGAGCGCTGTTCGTCGAATGCGTTATCAACCGTGGGGTGTGGTAACTATTTCAGCTTGCCGCCCCAAGCCGTCGCGGGATCGCACCGGATGACGGAGGACCGGCCGATCAGAATCGCTAGGGGAAAGCGCGTCACAATTGCCGATCTCGCCCGCGAAGCCGGAGTCAGCGTAGCAACAGTCGATCGGGTTCTGAACGTCCGCCTTCCGGTGCGAGAGGAGACCGCCCAGCGGGTCCATGCGGCCGCGCACGCGATCGGCTATCATGCTGCCGGTCTCATCAAACAGCGCTTGCAGCAGCACCTGCCGCACTACAAGCTGGGCTTCATCTTGAGAAAACCTGCCCACGATTTTTACCAAGATTTCGCTCGCAATATTGAAGAGTCGGTCAGTATGGCTAAATCCTTCCACGGCCTTCCGATCATCGAGTTCGCGCAGTCACATTTGCCGCGTGACCTGCTCCCGCTTCTTAAGGACCTTGGAAGCCGCTGCCAGGCGATCGCCATGGTGGCGGCCGATCACCCGAAAATCACAGCATCAGTCGAGGAGCTCAAGGCGAAAGGTATCCCGGTATTTTCGCTGTTATCCGACTTCGCCGATGGCGTGCGCGAGGGCTACATCGGCCTCAACAACAGCAAGGTCGGACGGACTGCCGCTTGGGTGTTTTCCAAGGCCGCAAAACGGCCCGGCAAGGTGGCGGTGTTTGTCGGAAGCCATCGCTTCCAGGCGCATGCGACGCGGGAAACGGCCTTTCGTGCCTATTTTCGTGAGAACGCGCCCAAATTCGAGGTGCTTGATCCGCTCGTGAACCTTGATGAACGGCAGCTCACTTACGAAAAATTGCTGGATCTTATGCAGCGGGAACCAGAGCTCGTCGGCTTCTATATGGCCGGCGGGGGTATAGAGGGAGCAATTTCCGCGCTCCGAGAAGAGGGGAGCGGTCAGGATCTCGTCGCGATCGTGAGTGAAATGACGCCGCAGTCACGTGGGGCGCTTGCGGATGACATCTTGACGATGGCGGTCGGCACGCCAATGCGCCGACTTTGCCAGGAGCTGATAATGGCAATGGAGCGGGCCATCAAAGCCGGCGTCGCGGAGAGCCCGGGGCAGACATTTCTGCCGTTCGACATTTATCTTCCGGAAAATATTTGACCTTGATGGATTTCTATCATGAGCGCCCATTTTCCTTTCACCGATGAAAGGAAAGCTCGATTGACTCGGCCGTCTCTGTCCGATCTGTGAACCGGCGTGGTTCCGTCTTGAAAGAAGCCGGATGCCGAAATGGCAGCCGCGCTTCATGGAAGGAAAGTCAAGCAATGCGCCAGGTATCGCCCCGCTTTGCACTCGATCACATGGCGGCGCCCCGCCTTGACGTCAGTGCGCTTTTCGCGCTTGCCCGTGACCAAGGCCTGACCGACGTCCAAATCCGTTACCCTCATTTCAGCAATCCTGTCGCACGCGGCATTCCGGCTGCGGACGTTCGGTTTGCCGCTACCGAAGCGGGCGTCACGATCATCTCTGTCAACGCCTTGCAGCGGTTCAACGACTGGACTCCAACGCGTCAGGCCGAGGCAAGCAACCTCGCCGATTATGCGACGGCGTGCGGGGCAGAGACGCTCGTGTTGGTGCCGGCCAACCGCAGCTCGTGGCCCACCAATAGCGAGCGCCAGGACAATCTTCGTTTCGCTCTAAACGAGATCAAGCCAATCCTCCAGTCGCGGGGTCTGATCGGTCTCATCGAGCCGCTGGGTTTCCGAACCTGCTCGCTTCGATCAAAGAAGGAAGCGGCCGAGGCCGTTGCCGCGGTTGATGGCCAGTCCGTCTTTCGCCTCGTGCACGACACGTTCCACCACACCCTGGCCGGGGAGACATGCCTGTTCTGCGAGCTTACCGGCCTGGTGCACATTTCAAGCGTAAACGACCCGACCTTCTGGATTTACCCCGATCGCTTTCTTGCAGGTTCCGACAATGGCAGCCAGATTCAGGCGCTGCTGGATGGCGGCTACGCGGGACCTTTCTCGTTCGAGCTGATCGAGGAAGTCCATTCTCTGGACGATCTCGCAGGCGCACTTGCCGCCAGCATCGACTTTATCCGGCGAGGGCTATTGTCGTCAAAGTAGATGGTGACAGGTGTAGTGACTATAGGTGCGCCTGAATTTTCCGAGGGTTCACAGCGGGGCAGCCATCCGAGATGCCTCCTGTATCATTATCTCCCGCATCCAGATGCTTGCCGGATCGCTATTGTGGAGGGCCGGCCATTGGAGGGTCTCGGTGAATGTGGGAAATGGCAGCGGAAGTTCGATAACCCGCAGGGGGAACGTTTTTTCGAAATGCCTGACCAGCCGTAAGGGCATGGTCGCTATACGAGCTGTGCCGGACACCATAGGTGGAATCATGCTGAAGCCCTGCACGGCGACCTCGACACGTCTCTTAAGGCCATGCTCAAGCAAAAACCATTCCTCGATAGACGGCTTCATCGTACGCCCGAACCTGACCGCGACGTGCCTCATCGACATGTATCTCTCGAATGTAAGCTGCTGTGGCAGCTGCTTGTTTGTGGGACAGCCTACGCACACGAGCTTCTCGTCAAACAGCGCAATGCTTGAATGCACACTCGACGTGAACATATCCGGTAGAATTAGAAAATCGACGTCACCGCGCCGGAGAAGCTCATCGGGGCTATCGTCGACAGGCAGCAGTTCGAAGCTGACGGCGGGGGCTTCCCGTGAAATACGCTCCACAAGCTTTTCGAAAAACACGAGCGTGACGAAATCGGAAAGAATGATCCTGAAGAGGCGATCGGCTCGAGCTGGGTCAAACGGATCCGAAGAAATAATCGAGCACTGGATGTGCTGGAGAGCGTCGCGAACTGCGGGGGCAAATGCTGCCGCACGCGGGGTTAGAAATCGTTCGCGACCTCTTATCGTAAACAGTTCATCGCGGAAATAATCGCGCAGTCGGGCGACGGCCGCACTCATGGCGGGCTGACTCAGGTTGATCCTGCGTGCCGCCGCCGAGAGATTACGCTCCGTCAGGAGTGCGTCGAGCACAACGAGGAGATTTAGATCAAGTCCTTTGAAACGCATGTCATCAGCCATCCATGGGATGGATGCCTTTAACCGAAACAAACGACTTTAACAATTTAGCATTCTTGCAATCTTTTGTCGCAAAAAGTTTATGATGGATGACGTTAAGGTCCGACATATGAGCCGCGTGATCTGCCGAAGCGAGCAATCGTTCGTACTGTGCAGGTCAGAGATTGGCAGTTTGAAACGCCGGGCCGATGGCGCCGGGCTATCAACCAGCGTCTTCGGCGGCCCCGACCTAGCTGGGCGTGGAATCTAATAGGGTGCACCTTTCCAGTCCGAGGCGACTGATGGGCGGTTTGATCCTAAGCTGCCGTGAGGCCTGTGCCAATTGTATCGGCGAGCCAATGCAGCAGTCCGGCAGCGTTTTTGAGAGCTGTTGTAGGCTCGGCCTAAGCCCATTGGCGCAAGCCTATCTGAACGAAGCGCTTGGCCTTGCCGCTATCCGGTATGTGATCTGTGGTGTCTTCTCGTCCTGCTGTTCTTGTTTTGGAACGCCCTTATGGTGAGCCCATCCGGGACGTGGGGCACCGGGAGCACAAAGGTGCAGGCAGGCCGTCAATAGACCGTGGGCTGAGAGCCCGAGCTCGTTACATGGCCGCCCCTGGCGACTTTCCCGGATGCGCTGCGAGCGCGGATCAGTAGATGTCGTGTTGCCCGCCAGCTCCCGTCTTTGACCGAGCCAAGAAGGAGGAACGGGCATGCTTATCATCGGACTGGATATTCACCGCGCCTTCGCCGAAGCAGTGGCATGGGAGGAGGGCAGGCTCAGGCGACTCGGCCGCGTCGACATGCGGCGCGATCTGCTGGCGGCGTTCGCCGCGAAGCTGTCGCCGAACGATGTCGGGGTGATCGAGGCCACCGGCAGCGCGACGTCCGCTGCAGCTGTGATTGCGCCGCATGTGAAGAAGGTGGGGATCGCCAAGCCGAAACAGGTGTTTATCGTTGCCTATGCCAAGATCAAAACGACGATCGACGCCGACGTTCTTGCGCAGCTCTATGCCAGCGGCTTCTTGCCAGAAGTCTGGATTGCGGACGAGCCGACGCAGGCTCTGCGTCGACAGGTGACACGGCGCAATCAGATTGTCCGACAGAGATCTCGATTGAAGAGCGTCATCCAGTCGATCCTTCATAGCCACCTGATCCGTCCTGCCCGCATGCCGACCTGTGCGGCGCCAAGGGTCGGACCTGGTAATCGAGCAGGTCGTACCGCAGGACGAGCGCCTCGCGATCGATGGGCATCTGCGCGAGTTCGACCGATTGGGCGAAGACCTCCAGGTCATCGAACGCGATCTTGTCCGCTCGGCTCTCGAGGATGAAGGCGTGAAGCGGCTGATGACCATTCCCGGCGTCGACATCACCGTCGCGCTGGCGATGAAGGGCGGCGATCGGCGACGTGTCGCGCTTCGACGATCCGCAGAAGCTCGTGACCTATCTCGGGTTGAACCCAAGCGTCCAGCAGTCCGGCCAGGTCCGGCCTACCATGGGCGGATCACCAAGCAGGGCCGTGGTCATGCGCGCGGCATGCTCGTCGAGGCGGCCTGGGCGGCCGCTCGTGCTCCCGGACCGTTGCGAGCCTTCTCCCTGCGGCGTGCGAGCCCGGCGCGGACAGCATGTCGCGGCCGTGGCAACCGCACGCAAACTCTCTGTCGTGATCTGTCATCTGTTGAGAAGGGCGAGAGTTACGCGTAGGCTCGACCCTCCCTGCATGCCAAGAAGCTTGCGCGATGTGGAACTCAAGGCCGGGAGCAAGGCTGTGCGCGGCCAAAAGGGAGCGCACGCCTACAACATAAAGAGCCACCGGGAAGAAGAGCGCCGCTGGGTGGAGCAGGCCGAGGGCGCCTATGCACGCCTCGTCGCCGGTTGGAACCCACGAGGTCCGAAGAGGGTAGGCACGGATGCCGCAAACCGGGCGCCCAGCTTGGCATAAGGGCTACGTGGCCTCAGGAAGCGTCGTCGCCAATGCAGACCATGGACGAATTCCCAGCCGATGCCGAGATGCCGGTCGACCGTGCCTGTCGCCGTCCGGTGATGCGATGCCCCCGAGCGGATGAGTTCGCCCCGGATGCTCCCGGTCACGACGCACGGGTTCGGGTTCCAAGGCGCTCAGTTTTGTTCGCGCCCAATCGGTGTAGGACGCGGCAGAAAATACGAGCGTGACGAAATCGGGAAGAATGATCCTGAAGCGGCGATTCGGTAGAGCCGGGTCAAACTATCCGACGAAATAAACGAGCACTGGATGGGCGGGAGAGCGTCGCGAACTGGAGGGCAAGAGCTCCCGGACGCAGCGTTAAGTTTGAATACCTCCGCGGACATGGTCGCGAGCTTATCGCGCAAATAATCGAGCAGCCGAGCGCCGGCCGCACTCATGACCGGCTGGGCTCGGTTAATCCTGCATGCCGCGCCCATGAGGTTGCGCTCTGTCGGGAGTGCGTCGAGCACAACGACGAGATGTAGTTCACGATCTTTGAAACGCGTGGTCAACTATCCAAAGTG
>NZ_RZSA01001300.1:0-1495 GCF_003998075.1 Mesorhizobium sp. M2A.F.Ca.ET.037.01.1.1
TGAAAGGACTCCAGTCGCGGACAATCGGCCGCCGCGCCAGAAGCAGCCAGATGAAGGTAAGCGTCTCGGAGATCGTCAGCAGCAGGACGTTGAGGCGGCCCGGATCGACGATGACGTTGTTCACGCCGCGATAGACGAAGATCGCGGCGACGAGCAGCGCGATGAAACGAAACAGGCCTTCACGCAGATCCACGAAGACCGGGTGGGTCTGTAGGTCAGACAGGAATTCCAGTCGCTGTGCCAGGCAAGGTATCGCTTTTGGACATGAAAGCTCAGCCACCCCGTGGTTCCCTCGCTTATCACCATTGCACGCAAGCGTTGCCGTCGGGTTACGGTTCATATGGCCGCTTCTTCCAGAGTTTCCGCGGTAGGCAGACGCGATAGGCAGTTGAATATGACGCCGCCGCCGGATTAGCTTGTTGCGGCGCACAAGATGCGGGGAAGGGGTTCATGGATTACGACATGCTGGTCATCGGCAGCGGCCCTTCGGGACGCCGCGCCGCCGTGCAATCGGCCAAGCTGGGCAAGTCCGTCCTGGTGGTCGACCGGGGCAGGCGTCTGGGCGGCGTCTCGGTGCATACCGGCACCATTCCGTCGAAGACGTTGCGCGAGACCGTGCTCAATCTCTCGGGCTGGCGCGAGCGCGGCTTCTACGGCCGCGGCTACCGGGTGAAGCAGGACATTTCGATCGGCGATCTGGTCGAGCGGCTGCACAAGACCCTCGACCACGAGGTCGAGGTGTTGCAGCACCAGTTCATGCGCAACACCGTGAGGAGCGCGCGCGCCGCGGTTAAATTCCTCACGCCGAACAAGGCCAGCCTGACCGCCGACAATGGCGATTACAGCGAGGTTGGCTTTGCCAACGCGCTGATTGCCGTCGGCACCCGGCCGCACCGGCCGGCCGACGTGCCCTTCGACCGGAAGCGGATCTTCGACAGCGACGAGATGCTGGAACTCCACCACCTGCCGCGCACGCTGACGGTGATCGGCGCCGGCGTCATCGGCGTCGAATATGCCACCATCTTTTCGGCGCTCGACGTGCCGGTGACCTTGGTCGAGCCGCGCAACTCGATCCTGGATTTCATCGACCGCGAGATCGTCGACGATTTCATCCACCAGATGCGCGACCGCGGCATGACCATCCGGCTCGGCAGTTCGGTCAAGGAGATCGCCTCCAAACCCGACTATGCCGAGGTGACGCTCGCCGACGGCCGCACCATCCGCTCCGAGATGGTGCTCTACGCCGCCGGCCGCACCGGCAACATCGCCAGCCTCGGCCTCGACGCGGTCGGCATCGAGGCTGACGCCCGAGGCCGAGTCAAGGTCGATCCGCAGACCTTCCAGACCAGCGTGCCTAACATCTACGCGGCCGGCGACGTCATCGGCTTCCCGAGCCTTGCCTCGACCTCGATGGAGCAGGGCAGGGTGGCCGCCTGCCACGCTTTCGGCGTGCTGTTGCCGCCGCCGCCGGAAACCTTTCCATATGGCATCTACG
>NZ_RZSA01001301.1:0-1494 GCF_003998075.1 Mesorhizobium sp. M2A.F.Ca.ET.037.01.1.1
TTGCCGTCTTCCAGAACGGCAACATCGTTCAGATCGGCAGTCCGCGCGAAATATACCGGGCGCCGGCCTCGCGCTTCGTCGCCGGCTTCCTCGCCGGCAACAACATCTTGTCGGCTCAAACGGACGGCGCGCAACTCGATCTCTTCGGCATCCGCGTGCCGATGCCCGCCGCCTATGACCGGACGCGTCACGGCGACGGCGGGATCACGGTCTGGGTCCGCCCGGAAGACATCACCCTCGGCGATGTGGCGCCTGGCGCGGTCTCCTTCTCTGTCACGGTCGCCGACGTGTCCTTCGTCGGCACGTCGGAACGCGTCACCGTCATCACGGCCGACGGCCAGGAACTGAGCGTGCTCGCGCCCTCCGCAATAGCCCGCGAGTTGACCCCCGGCAGCACGGCAACCTGCGCTCTCCTGCCGTCGGCCATCGGATTTCTGGCGCGAGAATAGCGTGCCTGCCACCCAAGCCGGTCGTCCATCGCGGCGCCATCGGCATAGCATCAACGAGGACAGAAATGACCGTCACCCTGCGCAACGTGGATATCCCGGATTTCGGCCTTCCGGTCGAGCGCCCCGCCATCCCGGCCGCGACATATGAAACGCGCTGCGCCCGCGCCATCAACAAGTCCGGCGCCGACTGGCTGGTTGTCTATGCCGACCGCGAGCACGCCGCCAACATCGCCTTCCTGACCGGCTTCGAGCCCCGCTTCGAGGAGGCTCTGCTGCTTCTGGGCAAGGCAGGCCAGCGCATCATAGTCACCGGCAACGAGAACATCGGTTATACGCCGATCGCCGGCCTGCCCGACATCGTCACGATGCTTGCCCAATCACTGAGCCTGATGGGCCAGGATCGCAGCCAGAAGCCTGATCTTGTCGCGGTTCTGCGCGAAGCTGGGCTCGGGTCCGGCGACACGATCGGCATCGTCGGCTGGAAGTATCTCGAAGGCGAGGAGTGGGATTTGGCGAAGCCGACCTTCCTCGCCCCTTCTTTCATCGTCGATGCCATTGCCGCGATCGTCGGGCCGTCCGACATCGTGGACGCCACCCGCGTGCTGATGCACCCGGTCGAGGGCCTGCGGGCCGTGGTCGACGCAGACCAGATCGCCGAGGCCGAATGGGGAGCGTCGAGGGCATCGATGGCGGTCTGGCGGATCGTCACAGGCTTCACCCTTGGTGATAGCGAGCTCGCGGCCGCGTCCCGCATGGGCTATGCCGGCGAACCGATGAGCTGCCATCCGATGTTCGCCTCCAACGATGCGAGCGGCCCCGTCATCGGCCTGCGCAGCCCGACAGCCCGCGTGCCGCGGCGCGGCGAGGGTGCAACCACCGCGGTCGGGTACTGGGGTGGCCTGACGGCCCGCGGCGGCCTCATCGCCGAGGCCGACACCGCTTTCCTGGAGGTGGCCAAGGCTTATTTCGACGGACTGATCGCCTGGTACGAGACGGCAGGAATCGGTGTCGAAGGTGGCGCGATACACGAAGCGGTGATCTCGAC
>NZ_RZSA01001302.1:0-1494 GCF_003998075.1 Mesorhizobium sp. M2A.F.Ca.ET.037.01.1.1
AAGAAGGACGAGGCGCTGGAGCAGGCCAAGAAGGCGTTTCTCGCCACCTATGGCGGGCAGTGCGACAAACAGGATGCCGATGGCAAGCCAATCGGTGAGCCAGAGGCCCATTCGGTCCAATACAAGGACAAGGACGCTCAAGCCGCCGACCCGGAGCGCGAGACGCGGCTGTTCCGCTTCTTCTGCTCGATGGCCGCCTATAACGAAACCGCGGTCTACTACATCGCCGATGACGTCAACGGCGTGACCCAGCTGCAGTTCACCGAGCCGGATCTCGATATCCGCTACGAGAACAACAACAGCGAAGGCAAGGTCGAGTCGATCCACATCATCGGTTTCAAGACCAGCGGCTGGGCAACCAATTCGGACTATGACGAGAACACGAAAACCATCACCACATCCGCCAAATGGCGTGGCGTAGGGGACGCCTCGTCATCGGGGACCTATCTGTTCCGCAACGGTGACTTCTCGCTTGTCCAGTACGACGTCGATGCTTCCTATGACGGCGAGATCAATCCGCAGACGATCATCGATTACAACACTGCGCCTTGAGCCTCGACAGAAGGGTCACGGCGCTTTCGTCAGCATCCAGTTCAGCGTGCCGCGCCAGTCCACCATGCGGATCGGCGTGCCGTGCGTGCCGGTCTCGAAGCGCACGAAGCGTGTCGGATAGGATTTTTTGGCCAGGATCGATCGGAAGAAGGCTTCCTGCTTTTCCACCGAGAAGACCACGTCATGGCTGCCCTGGCCGAAGAACACCGGCACGCGGCGCTTGAAGGCAGGGCTGGTGAGAAAGCTGTCGTCCCACAGCGATCCGAGCAGCAGCAGCCCGTTGATACGGCCGCCCGTATCCTTGCGCGCGGCGAGCTTCCAGCAGACCATGCCGCCCATGGAGCCGCAGGCGACGAAGATTTTCGCGCCGGGCGATTGTTGGGCGTAGTGATCGATGAGCGCCGAGACCTGCGCCGCGCCCTTGTCGCCGAAATCGGGGAAATCCGGCGAAAGGTAGAGGCCGTTATTGGCGGCCATCAGATTCTTGATGCGGTTGAAGTTGCCGCCGAAAGTAAAATCGTCGACACCTTGCTTGCGGCTGCCGCCCTGCCCATGCAGGTAGAGCACGATGATGGAAGCGCCTTCCGTCCTGCCGACCGCGACATGCCTGACATCGCCGGCGTCGGTCTTCAACATCAGGTCCCGCTGCACCTTGCGCACGCCGGGGTCGGTATATTGCGCGCGCACCCGCTTTTCCGGCACCTCGTCGCGCTGGTTGATGTCGCGCATCTCATGATAGTCGAGCACCGTATAGGCGCCATTATCGCCGGTGGACAGCGCCGCCGGATAAGCAAAGAGGTCGTCCTTGAACGGTTTTAGCGAAAGCGTCTGGCTATGGGCAGCCTGGACGGCAAAACCGGTTGCAACGAGCAGGGCGAAGAGGAAGCGCAATGACATGCCGAGAGGCATGCGAAATTCGGCTTCGGTTTGTCAATCCTGCAG
>NZ_RZSA01001303.1:0-1494 GCF_003998075.1 Mesorhizobium sp. M2A.F.Ca.ET.037.01.1.1
GCCTGGGCATAGACGGGCCGTAGATATCGGCATCGAGCACGCCGACCTTCAGCCCATTGGCGGCGAGGCCAAGCGCCAGGTTGACGGCGGTGGTCGACTTGCCGACGCCGCCCTTGCCGGAAGCGACGGCGATGATGGCGTCGATGCCGGGCACGCCGCGCCTGCCGTGGCTGTGCGAAGCCGGCGCCTGTGGCGCGGGACGCTGTGACGGCTGCGGGGCTGCGGGCCTCGGCGCTGCCGGGCGCGCCGGAACCGGCGCTTCCATGCCGCCGCCCTTCTTCTCCGCCGTGAGCGCGACGACGGCGCTGGCGACGCCGGGGATGGCCTTTACCGCGCGCTCGGCCGCGGCGCGCAGCGGCTCCAGCTCCTGGGCCCGGGCGGCGGGAACGGTGATCGAGAAGAACACTTTGGAATCGGCGATGAAGATCTCCGAAACCATGCCCAGGTCGACGATGTTGCCGGTGAAGTCCGGCCCGTTCACCGTCTTCAGGCGCTCGACGACGGATTCCTTGGTGACGGTCATTGATCTTTCCTCGGGACTTTGGCGTTCCAGATAGTGCAGTTTCCCGCCAGAACCAAGCCGTGGCGCAATCGCTCAGCCGGCGTGCCCCGGAAAGCGACGGATGATGTCGGATCTGCCAATCGGCATTCGAGCCCTGTCATGGCCAAACGAGCCGCCCGCGCTATCTCCCTTGCCATCACGACAAGCGTGAAGGAGATCGTCATGCTCGAAAACAGCAATGCGACAGCCAATCTCGCGGTGAAAGACCTGGAAAAGGCCAAGGCGTTCTACGAGGGAATGCTCGGCCTCAAACAGGTCGACGACATGGGCGGCGAACTCGTCGTCTATAAAAGCGGAGACACGCTCATCAACGTCTACCATTCGCAATTTGCCGGCACCAACAAGGCAACGGCGGTGACGTGGACGGTCGGCGACCGGATCGAGCCGATCGTCAAGTCGCTGCGGGCGAAAGGCGTCAGCTTCGAGCACTACGATATGCCCGGGCTGACGCTGGAGGGCGACATCCATATCGGCTACGGGATGAAAGTCGCCTGGTTCAGGGATCCTGATGGCAACATCCTGAACCTGGTGTACAAGTAGCCCCGCTACGAGTTGAGGCCGATCATCCGGCCAACCGTGTGACGAGGTAGGTCAACGCCGAGATAGCCGCTGTCGCCGGCAGGGTGATCACCCAGGCGACGACGATGTTGCCGGCAATGCCCCAGCGCACGGCAGAGACGCGGCGGGCGGCGCCCACGCCGATGATGGCGCCGGTGATGGTGTGGGTGGTCGAGACCGGAACACCGAGCCAGGTGGCGGCGAAAAGCGTGATGGCGCCGCCGGTCTCAGCGCAAAAACCCTGCATTGGGTTCAGCCGCGTGATCTTCGATCCCATCGTGTGCACGATGCGCCAGCCGCCGAGCAGCGTGCCCAGGGCCAGCGCCGACTGGCAGGTGAGGACCACCCACAGCGGCACGTAGAAGCTCTGGCCG
>NZ_RZSA01001304.1:0-1485 GCF_003998075.1 Mesorhizobium sp. M2A.F.Ca.ET.037.01.1.1
CCCATATGGACTCGCCATGAACGACGCGCCATTGGCAGATGCTCGAACCTCGATCAGCCGAAATCGCATGAGCCGTGCGATAGATGCGACTACGAGTTGGCGCGGTAGGTCGGCATGATCCGCCAGTTCCTTGATCGTCCGGGGCACGCGCGCAATTGAAGCGAGGATTAGTTCGTCGACGATGCTCCACGGCCGCCCTTTGTCTATCCCAACCCGGCAGGAGACTCGAAAGATGGGCACAGCGACGAGAATGCTCACCTGCCTCCTCCGAGAATCTCTGGCCTGATAAGCTCGGCAGCGGCTCGTCCGTCAGGCTTCCGCTGCCCGGCCAGAGCTTTGATTGCCGCGAGCATATCGGTCAGAAACATCAGATCATGTGTCTCTTCATCAGGATTGACACCCTGAACGGCCTCGCTCAGGAACTGAAGACTACCTACGATCACAAGCTTGGATTTTGCCCTGCTCAGCGCAACGTTCATTCGACGCCGGTCGCGTAGAAAACCGAGCGCCGAACCGCCGGAGCGCGGATTATTCCGGACGAGAGAGATGACAACCAGATCGGCTTCACTTCCTTGGAAGGAATCGACAGTGCCGACAAAACTGCCGCCGCGCCGCACCGGGCGAAACCCATCCAAGTGAGCGAGGTCGCTACGAAGCAAGGCGGCGACGCGATCGGAGAGCTTTTCGACTTGGGCCTTATATGGAGAAAGAATCGCAAGGGAGGGGTTGCCGCGGGACGTGTCTGCTCGCACGTGCCTAAGCACATTGATTACGGCGTTGATCTCAGACGGATTGTGCCAACGCGGGCTCCCGAACTCCATCCGTTCGCGCCGGCCTGTAGAACTGACATGGGGAAAATCGACCACGACGACGGGGGAAGCGGGCAACGGATCAATCGTAAAAAACGGCGCCGGCTCGGTCTGAGCTCGCTCACGGCGCCCGCGCTCTGTCAGAAGCTTCCCTTGGTAAAATGCCTTGGAAACGATTTCCGCGATGGCCGGGTCCATGCGCCTCTGTTCGGTCAGCGTTGCCGCGATGTGGCGATGGCTTGGATTGGCCTGCGATCGCCGCTCGTCTTCGACCACGACACTTCGGAATGGCTCCAACAGCCGCAACGCGAGGTCGGTGACTTCCTTAAACTTCGGTGGATTGGTCCGCAGAGCTTGCATGGCTTCGAGTTCGCCGTCCCTCAAGACAGAAGCGACGACTTGTTCTGCTATATCCAAGGTCTGTTCAACCAGGGCATAATTTCCCAAGATGCCACCGATGCGCTCGGCTCCGAACGGGGGGAGCTGATGGTGATCTCCAATCAGCAGTCGCCGGCCTGAGAGCATCAAAGGACCGACAACCTCAGGACCGGTCGCCTTCGCTGCTTCCTCGACAATCACCCAATCGAATTGCTCGCGGGCGTCGACCATCCGCTCAATGTCGGCCGAGTTCGCCGCTGAGATCACTATGTTGGCTGCATCGAGGACGAGATTGGAC
>NZ_RZSA01001305.1:0-1482 GCF_003998075.1 Mesorhizobium sp. M2A.F.Ca.ET.037.01.1.1
GGGCCGGATCGGCCGGCACGCCGATATCGCCGAGATAGCCGTTCACGTAGCGCGCCGGAATGTTCATGCATCGGCAAAGCGTGATCGCCAGATGCGCGAAATCGCGGCAGACCCCGACACGCTCCTCATGCGCCTGGGCCGCCGTGCGGGTGGCGCGAGCGTAGCCGTAGCCGAAGGAGAGCCGGCTGTTGACATAGTCGACGATCGCCTGAACGCGCGCCCAGCCGGGCGGGAGCTGGCCGAAAAGCTGCCAGGCGATGCTGCCGAGGTGGTCGGTCTCGCAATAGCGGCTGCCGAGCAGATAGGTCAGCACGTCGTCGGGCAGTTCCGCGACCGGCGTTTCTCGCGCCAGCGTGTTGACCTCGTCCGTCTCGCCGCTGTCCTCGATCACCGCGTCATAGAGGATGCGGAAGCTTCCGGCGGGCGCCGTGAAGCGACGGCAGATATTGCCGTGGCGGTCGTGATAAGTCCGGGTCGGCACCGAGGGCGAGGTCAGGACCCGCGTTTGCCGCTTGATGTCGGCATGCCGGTCGGGATGGATGTCGAGAAGCGAGATGATCGGCGTCGCCGCCGCGCATTCGATGGCGATTTCATAGCCGAGCCGGATCAGCATCGCATGCCCCCTTGGTGGTTTTGGCTCCGTGGCGATTTTGGAAGACAGCCTCTTCAACGCAACGAACCGGAGGTTGTTCCCGTGCGAAATTGAAATGGTGGGTATCTCGCCTTCTCAGCCAGTGCTGGCCGGTCTAAACTGGGTACCACGTTTCGCCCTCCCCGAAAACGATTCTCCAGGAAATCCGATGTTCGCAGGCTCAAAGTTCGCCGCCTTCCTGTTCGACATGGACGGCACGGTGCTCAATTCGATCGCCGCGGCGGAACGGGTGTGGACGAAGTGGGCGGAGCGTCACGGGCTGGACATCGCCACCTTCCTGCCGACCATCCATGGCAAGCGGGCGATCGAGACGATCGGCGGATTGATGCTTCCGGGCGTCGATGTGGTTGCGGAAGCCGATGCGCTGCTCAAGGCCGAGGCGGACGACCTCGAAGGCATCGTCCCTATCCCCGGCGCCGTCTCGTTCCTGGAATCGCTGCCGCCGGAGCGCTGGGCCATCGCCACCTCGGCGCCGCGCGAGCTGGCGCTGCTGCGCATGCAGGCGGCCGGCATCCCAGTTCCCGCCATGATGGTAACGGCGGAAGACGTGACCCATGGCAAGCCGGCGCCGGATTGTTTTCTCCTGGCGGCAAAGCATCTTGGAGTCGAGGCGCGCGACTGCCTGGTCTTCGAGGATGCGCCGGCAGGCATCGCGGCGGGCGAGGCTTCCGGCGCCTCGGTGATGGTGATCAGCGCCACGCACGTCCACCCGCTCGTCACACCGCACCCGACGATCCGTTCCTATGACGAGATCGGCATTGCGGTCGACGAAAGTGGTTTCATCGTTTTGTCGCCGACACGGGCTGCGGCCTAGTCCCTCGTACAGGGAC
>NZ_RZSA01001306.1:0-1474 GCF_003998075.1 Mesorhizobium sp. M2A.F.Ca.ET.037.01.1.1
GGGGGGAGGTGCCGGTTGCGGCGCGCGCGGGCGCGCGGCGGCGGTTGCCTGTGGCTGGCCGCTGTCGCCGGTAAGCGCCGGCCGGCGCGGCGCTGCCAGCCTGATATCGCGCTCGACCACGACATCGGTCGGCCCGCCGATCAGGATCAGATGCTCGATGTCGTCACGGCGCACCAGCACCAGCCTGCGATGGCTGT
The DNA here is from genome assembly GCF_003998075.1 of Mesorhizobium sp. M2A.F.Ca.ET.037.01.1.1. Lineage (NCBI taxonomy): Bacteria > Pseudomonadati > Pseudomonadota > Alphaproteobacteria > Hyphomicrobiales > Phyllobacteriaceae > Mesorhizobium > Mesorhizobium sp. M2A.F.Ca.ET.037.01.1.1. The sequence continues at coordinate 198 of NZ_RZSA01001306.1, forward strand.
CGACGGCGGTGGCGTCCATGACCGCGAGGCGCGTCTTGCGGTTCCTGCCGCCGGCCACGAAAGTGCCGAAGGTAAGATTGCGCACAACCTTGATGACGAGCAGGATGACGACGAGCAAAATGAGTGCTGCAAACGTCCACAGGATTGCGGCGACATAACCCGGACCCGCCACGCTATCCAGCCACTGCAGCATCGGTGCACCCAATCGCCTCTTGAGGTCAGGCGACACTAGACCGCGGTGGCGGCCCGCCGCAAGTTCACATCACCCATCGTGAACAGTTTGAAACATGAATCATTGATTTTATCGGACATTTGCCGCCGGGGCCTTTTCCGCTACAGGAGAATGTGATTCAACCGGCCGTCCGCGCCCGTCGGACACCGGAATCACGAGCAGGGGGAACATGGCCAAGGAAACGCGCGGCGATTTCTATCCGGTACCGATCGTCGACCAGAACACGCGTCCGGGCGCCGTCACCAGGCTCATCGTCTTCATCGTCGTCTTGACCGGCGCCGCGATCGTCTTCGGACTTTTCCGCGAGCGGCTCGGCGATCCTTTCCTGCTCGGCATGCTCGGCGTGCTCGCCATGATCGGCGTCGGCTTCCTGTTCGCGACCGCGATCGGCTTCGTGCAGATCGCGCCGCGGTCGACCGGCGACGAACTGTCGAAAGCCTTTGTCGACTCGATGTCGCAGGGCCTGCTGGTGACCGACACCAAGGGCCGCGTCGTCTATGCCAATCGCGCCTATGCCGACATGACGGGCGCCGCCTCGGCGGCCGATCTCAAGACCGTCGAAGGTCTCTTGTCTGATGTTCCCGAGGCCTCGATGACGATCTACAGGCTGGCGTCGGGCCTGCGCGACGGCCAGGCGGGCGACGGCGAGTTCCGGCTGGCGCAGTCGATCAAGCCCGGCGCCGAGCCCGGCGCGCGCTGGTACCGGGCCCGCGCCCGCGCCTTCAGCATGCCCGGGGAAAGGCTGCCGATGCTGGCCTGGCAGCTTGCCGACATCTCGCAGGAACGGGCGGAGCAGGAGCGTTTCTTCCTCGACCTGCAAAAGGCCATCGACCATCTCGACCATGCGCCGGCCGGGTTCTTCTCGGCCGACCAGGAAGGCCGCGTCACCTATATCAACGCCACTCTCGCCGAGTGGCTGGGTATCGACCTTGCCTCCTTCACGCCGGGCGCCATCACGCTGCCGGAAATCATCGCCGGCGACGGCATGGCGCTGGTCCGCTCGGTCAAGGCCGATCCCGGCACGACCCGCAATGCCGTCATCGAC
>NZ_RZSA01001307.1:0-1472 GCF_003998075.1 Mesorhizobium sp. M2A.F.Ca.ET.037.01.1.1
CTGCCACAGAAGCTCGGTGGCGTCGCCATCGCGCAGCGGGACCAGCTCGGCCCCCTGCCCGACGATGGTCGCCGAGATCCCCTCAGCGTTAAGCGTCACCTGTTCCATTGCGTCCTCGCGGTTGGCTGGTTGGGCCGGCAGGCTAGCAAAAGGCCGCGCGTGAACTCAAGCTCGGCAGGCAGATCCACCTTGGTCGTGGACGCTTTGGGCGCGGTCGACAAAAACGGCCGGAGGTTTCCCTCCGGCCGCGCCGAGGTCAGCAGTGTTGCCTGCTACGGCCCGGACTATTCGCGCTCGCCGGTGAAATTCAGGAGCAGCTGGAAGATGTTGATGAAGTTCAGATAAAGCGAGAAGGCGCCGAAGACGGCGAGCTTCTGCTGCGATTCGGCATCGAAATTCTCGGCATACTGCTCCTTGATGGTCTGCGTGTCCCAGGCGGTGAGGCCGACGAAGACAGCGATGCCGATCACCGAGATGGCGAATTGCAGCGCGGTCGAGCCGAGGAACAGGTTGACTAGGCTTGCGATCACCACGCCGATCAGGCCCATGATCAGGAAGGACGAGAACTGCGTCAGGTCGCGCCTGGTCGTGTAGCCGTAGAGGCTGGTGGCGCCGAACATCGTGGCGGCGATGAAGAAGGTGCGCGCGATGCTGGTCGAGGTGAAGACCAGGAACACCGAGGCGAGCGACAGGCCCATGACGGCGCAGAAGGCCCAGAACATCGTCTGCGCGCTCGCGGCCGACATGGTCTGCATCTTGAAAGAGAAGAGCATGACGAAGGCGAGCGGCGCCAGCATCACCACCCATTTCAGCGGGCTGGAGAAGATCGGCACGTAGAGCGCCGGTGTCGAGGCCACGAAGAAGGCGACGAGGCCTGTGACGACGAGACCGAGGCCCATATAGTTGTAGACGCGCAGCATGTGCTTGCGCAGGCCCTCGTCATAGACGGCTCCGGCCTGGACGCCGGCGCCCATTCGGTATCCCAGATTGGGGCTGTTCATCAGGTTCTCCTTGGTTCTCAGTAGAGGGTCTGTTTTCAGTAGAGAGTTCTGGCGAGTTTTTCGGCGGCACGGTCGAGGCTGCGGGCGTCGCCGCGGCCGACCACCGCATAGGCGACCTCGCCGATCTGGAAATAGGCGGTTGAGATGTCGTCGGCGGGCGCGACCGTCGGCTTCACGACGTCGAACGTGCCCGGCCTGATGGCGAACAGCGAGACGAGGCCGAGGTCCCTGGTCTGGACCGCCATCTCGACGCTCGGCCCGAATTGCGAGGGATAGACCTGGACGTCGCGGATCTTCCAGTCGTCGGGCAGCGACGGCATTACGATTGCGGTGGCCGCGCGGATCTCATCGGCATCGTAGCCCGGCGCTTCCCGCTGCGAGGGCATCGTCTCGCGCATCAAGGTCGTCCGGTGCGCTCTCACCGCATCCTCGACATAGGCCGGTGGCTGCGTCGAGGCGACCACCTTGGTC
>NZ_RZSA01001308.1:0-1467 GCF_003998075.1 Mesorhizobium sp. M2A.F.Ca.ET.037.01.1.1
GCAAGGAGCGAAGCGACGCGGCGTAGACCCGAGGATCCATTCCGTGACTTCGCAGCGCTGCAGCTGTGCAGAATTCTGCTCCGCTGCGTTCCACGGCTTAGGTCATGGCATGGATTCCAGGGTCTTCGCGACGGAGCTTCGCTCCTGCTTCGCCCTGGAATGACGAGGCTCGCCGACGTCGAGACCGCAGACATTGGCCCTGCCCGGTCGACTGCGTGGCTTCAGGCCCGCCAGTGCCGCCCCGCCGTGTTGACGCCGAACAGCGACGGCGTCCTGGCATAGGCGGCAAGCCCGAGCAGCGCCGCCAGCGGATGGGTGATGACATAGACCGGCATTTCGCGCATCAGCGCGCTGTGCGGCGCCTTGTCCTCGAAGGCGGCGCGGAAATTGCCTTCCTTCAGTGCCGGCACGATTTTTTGCGCGATGCCGCCGGTCAGGAACACACCGCCCCGGCCCATGAACACCAGCGCCAGGTCGCCGGCGGTGCGGCCGAGGCAGGTGACGAACAGCGCCAGCGCCTCCTCGGCGACCGGGTCGGATTTCGCAAGCGCCGCCGCGGTGATCTCGGCCGGCGTGGTGAAGGGCGCCTGCTTGGCATCGGCCTTGGCCACGGCGCGATAGACATTGACCAGCCCGCGCCCGCACAGGATCTGCTCGCCGGAGATGCGGCCTTCGAGCTTGTCGATATGCGGGAACACCTGGAAGTCGCGCGGCGTGCGCGGGCCGATATCCATATGCCCGCCCTCGCCCGGCACCGGGATCCAGTGGTCGAGCGCATAGATCAGTCCGGCGACGCCAAGGCCGGTGCCGGGGCCGAGCACGACGCGGCTCGCATTGGGTTCCGGCGTGCCTCCGCCGATCTTTTCCATATGCTCCTCGCCGAGCGCCACGACCGCCAGCGCCTGCGCCTCGAAATCGTTGAGCACCACGACCTCGCTCAGGCCCAGATTGGCGATCATTTGCCGGGGCTTCACGACCCAGGGGCAGTTGGTGAGCGGAATCTCGTCGCCGTCGACCGGCCCGGCGATCGCCAGCACCGCCGAGTTCGGCTGGATGGACGAGCGGTCGAGCACCGCCGCCTGGATCGCGTCGTCGATGGTCTTGAAATTCGCCGTCTGGACGATCTGCGGCTCGGTCGCCTCGGAATTAGCGTCGAGCACGATCGAGAAGCGCGCATTGGTGCCGCCAATGTCGCCGATCAGGACCGGAAACCGCAGTCCCTTCTCGTCTTCGCCTGCCATGCTCGTGATCGTCCTCGTTGCGGCGCCACTGCGCCGTTTCAATCGATTGACTAGCGCATGACCCCGGAAAGGGGAAGCCCGCTTCGGCGTCAGTTCCCCGGTCTAGGCCTTGGCAGCGGAATGCCGATCTTGGGCGTCGGCGCGAAAGCGCTCGCCGCCGCCGGCATCGCGGCATTGCCGCTGGAGATCGTGTCCGCCGGCTCGGTCGGCTGCGGTTCCGCCACGG
>NZ_RZSA01001309.1:0-1465 GCF_003998075.1 Mesorhizobium sp. M2A.F.Ca.ET.037.01.1.1
GCGGCACATCGTTCTTCAGCGTCACCAGCTGACGCGAGATGCGGGCCTTGTCGGCATTGGCGATGATGGTCTCGCGCCGCTTGTCCTGCTTGATCTCGGAGGCACGCGCCAGCAGCCCATCAAGGTCGCCGAACTGTTCCAGGAGCTGCGCCGCGGTCTTCGGGCCGATGCCGGGCACGCCCGGAACGTTGTCGACCGAGTCGCCGGTGAGCGCCTGCAGGTCGATCATCTTTTCCGGCGGCACACCCCATTTCTCGATCACTTCGGGAATGCCGATCTGGCGGTCCTTCATCGGGTCGTACATGCCGACCGTCGGGCCGACCAGCTGCATCAGGTCCTTGTCGGAGGAAATGATGGTGGTGTCGGCGTCGACCTCGCAGGCCAGCCGGCAATAGGTTGCGATGATGTCGTCGGCCTCGAAACCCTCCATCTCGATGCAGGGCAGGTTGAAGGCCACCGTCGCCTGGCGGATCAGCCCGAATTGCGGGATCAGGTCTTCCGGCGGCGCCGAGCGGTTCGCCTTGTATTCCGGGTAGAGATCGCTGCGGAACGTCTTCGAGGAATAGTCGAAAATGACGGCGAAATGCGTCGGCACGATGCCCACATTGGTGTTGCGGGCGTCCTGCATCAGCTTCCAAACCATGTTGCAGAAGCCAAGCACGGCGCTGGTCGGCAGGCCGTCGGATTTGCGGTTGAGCGGCGGCAGCGCGTGGTAGGCGCGGAAAATGTAGCCGGAGCCGTCGACGAGGAAGAGGTGGTCGCCTTTTTTCATGCCGGCAGGGATAGCGCGGCCAGCCTTCGCGGTCCATGCCAAAGGCTGCGGAACCCACCGGTTCGGGCAACACCCCTGACAGATGCTGTCCGGCCGGAAATTGGGCGCTCACGGGCATGTTACAAAAGTGTAATTTTCATGCCCTTGAATCGCCACGTTCACAGACCCAAATACACGTCATCGGCAGTTTTCGCCGAAGTCCGGAGCAAGGCCCGTCCCCCGCCTATCCCGGGCAAACTGCGGCAGCCTATCCCCCCTCTCCGGGCTGCCGCATCGTTTCGAGTAAAGACCGCCGTGGTTTCCCCTCCACCACGGCGGTCTTCTTTTATGTTGCGGCAGCGATTGACCGGGTTGGTCCAACAATCACGGCTTTTCGTTTTCGGCGTGGCCCCTTAGGGTCTGGCCAAAATCGAAAGGCTAAAAGCATGTCAAGAATCTCCCCCGTCCTTGAGCGTCTCGATCAGAATCTCGACCAGAGCCTGGAGCGGCTGTTCGGTCTGCTCGGCATCAAGTCGATCTCCACCGATCCGGCCTTCGCCGCCGACTGCCGCAAAGGGGCGGAATGGCTGGTCGCCGAACTCAAGCTGATCGGCTTCGACGCGAGTGTGCGCGACACGCCCGGACATCCGATGGTGGTGGCGCATCACGAGGGGCCGGCAGGTGCGCCGCATGTGCTTTTCTATGGCCACTACC
>NZ_RZSA01000130.1:0-9967 GCF_003998075.1 Mesorhizobium sp. M2A.F.Ca.ET.037.01.1.1
GGATCAACGTCATCTCCAACGCCTCCTTCGGCTTCCACGTCTCGGCCGAAGGCGCAGGCTTCACCTGGAGCCGCAACAGCCGCGACTACCAACTGACGCCATGGTCGAACGATCCGGTGTCGAACCGGCCGGGCGAGGGCTTCTATGTCTTCGACCATGCCAGCGGCAAGGCGTTCTCGCCGATGGCGGCGACGGTCCGCGATCCGTCGATGACCTATGAGACCTGGCACGGCCAGGGCTTTTCGACCTTCCGCTCCAAGCGCGGCCCGTTGTCGATGGACCTGACACAGGTGGTGGATCCCGTCGATCCGGTGAAGATCAGCCGGTTGCGAATCCAGAATTCCGGATCGGTGCCGGCGCGGCTGCGCGTCTATGCGTATGCCGAATGGGTGCTGGGCGGCCATCGCTCGCGCACGGCGGCGACCATCGTGCCCGCGCGGGACACGGCAACAGGGGCCATGCTGGCGCAGAACCCCTACGGCCTCGACTTCGGCGAGCGCGTCGCCTTCCTGGGAGCAAGTCATCCGATCCATTCGGTGACCGCCGACCGCTCCGAATTCATCGGCAGGCACGGCACGACGGAGTACCCTCAGGCCGTGCTGGGCGGGCTTGCGCTCTCCGGGCGCATCGAGGCGGGCGATGACCCTTGCGCGGGCGTCGCCAGCGATATCGACATCCCCGCCGGCGGCGACGTCACGCTGTCCTGGCTGCTCGGCGACGCGGCCACGCCCGCCGAGGCAAGCGCGCTGGTGCAGACCCATCGCGGCAAGGATTTCGACCAGCGCCTGGCCGACAATGAAAAGGCCTGGCGCGGCTTCCTCGACACCATCCAGGTCGAGACGCCGGACGAGGCGATGAACGCCATGGTCAACCACTGGCTGCCCTACCAGAGCCTGGCCTGCCGCATCCGCGCGCGCTCGGCCTTCTACCAGGCGAGCGGCGCCTTCGGCTTCCGCGACCAATTGCAGGATACGCTGGCGCTTCTGGCGCACGATCCGAAGCTGGCGCGCGACCAGATCCTCAATGCGGCGCGCCGGCAGTTCCCGGAAGGCGACGTGCAGCACTGGTGGCTGCCGCGCACCGATGCCGGCGTGCGCACCATGATCTCGGACGACGTCGTCTGGCTGGCGCATGCGACGGCGCGCTACATCGAGGTGACCGGCGACGCCGCGATCCTCAAGGAACAGTTGCCCTTCATCGACGGGCAGCAACTCGGCGAAGGCGAGCATGACGCCTTCTTCACGCCCGAGATCACCAAGAACACCGCTTCGCTATACGACCATTGCGCCCGGGCGCTCGATCTTGCGATCAAGCGCAGCAGCCCCGCCGGCCTGCCGCTCATCCTCGGCGGCGACTGGAATGACGGCATGAACCGTGTCGGCGAGGGCGGCAAGGGCGAGAGCGTGTGGCTGGGCTGGTTCCTGCTGAAGACGCTCACCGACTTTGCCCCTGTCGCCAAGGGGCAGGGCGACACCAAGCGGGCGCAGGCCTGGCTGAAGCACGCCGACGTGCTGAAGCGGGCCCTGGAAAGCACCGCCTGGGACGGCCAGTGGTACCGGCGCGGCAGTTTCGACAACGGCGCGCCGCTCGGCTCGCACAATTCGGACGAGTGCAAGATCGACTCCATCGCCCAGTCCTGGAGCGTGCTGTCGGGCGAGGGCGACCCGGCCCGCTCGACGACGGCCATGGAGCAGGCGACCAACATGCTGGTCGATGACGAGCTCAAGATCGTCAAGCTGTTCACGCCGGCCTTCTCGAAAAGCGAGAAGGACCCCGGCTACATCAAGAGCTACCCGCCGGGCGTGCGTGAGAATGGCGGCCAGTACACCCACGCCGCCACCTGGTTCGTGATCGCGCTGGCCGAAATGGGCCGCACCGACGAGGCCTATCGCTGCTTCTCGATGCTGAACCCGGTCAACCACGCCTCGGACGAGGCGGCGGCCGAGCATTACCGCGTCGAGCCCTATGTCGTGGCCGCCGACATCTATGCCGGCGAAGGCAAGGGCGGCCGCGGCGGCTGGACCTGGTACACGGGCTCGGCCGGCTGGCTTTACCGCGCGGCGGTGGAAGGCATCCTCGGCATCGAGCGGCGCGGCAAGGAGATCACGTTTAGGCCGAAGCTGCCCGGACACTGGGACGGCTACGCCGCGACGCTCAAGATGTTCGGCGGCGAGATCAAGGTTCGGGTCATCCGCGACAAAAAGACCAAGTCGATCTCGCTAGAAGTCGATGGTTCGAAGAAAAAATCTGCATCTTTCGAGCCGAAAGCCGGCGACAAGACCGAGGTCGTCGTCAGGATACCTGCATAAAATCAAAGACTTGGCTTGTCGGCCGCGCATCCCTCGGGGTGCGCGGCCGATCGCCGTTTTTTACTTGGCGTCCCTCCCGCGCGCGATCGCGGGCCTTCCTTTAGGGCAGGCTAAGCAAGCAGGCTGTGATTAAAAATGTGGCAGCGGAGAGCAAGTGCCACTATTTTGCCGCAAGGCTGACATTTCACCTTTTATCTCAAACCGTTAGTGATCACGTCAGATTTCGTACCGTCGTCATCTTTTGTTCGCTAAATCGGAACGGAAGGGATAGACGACGCATTGTTTCGCGACACGTTTACCGTTACGTGTCACAAAATGGTGCGGTGCACAATTCGAGCATTGAGCACAAACAAGAGTTTGGCGGAGTAGCTGAAGTGTCACTTCTGCAGATCTACTTTAGAGCGCTGGGTTATCTGGCGGCCGACAAGAAGCGCGTCGCGCTGATTTGCGGCGCCAACATCGCGCTCGCGGCGATCGCGATCCTCGAGCCAATCCTGCTGGGCAGGGTGATCGGAGCCATCTCCGAGAAAGGCCCTGTGTTTTCGACGCTCGCCGTATGGGCCGCGCTTGGTGCTTTCAACGTCATTGCCTTCGTGCTGGTGGCCCGCGGCGCCGACCGGTTCGCCCATGCCCGCCGCTCGGAAGTGCTGTGCCAGTCCTTCGAGCGCGTGATCACCATGCCGCTTGCCTGGCATCACCAGCGCGGCACGTCCAACTCGCTGCACACGCTGCTGCGCGCCGTCGAGACCCTGTTCAGCCTGTGGCTCGAATTCATGCGCGTGCATTTGTCGACGGCCATCGCGCTGGTGCTGTTGGTGCCGACCGCGCTTGCCATGGATATCCGCATGTCCGTCGTGCTACTCGGCCTCGGCATTCTCTATATCGGCATCGGCCGTATCGTCATGCGCCGCACCAAGGCGGGGCAGACCGCCGTCGAGCGCCACTACCACACCGTCTTTGCCCATGTCTCCGACAGCGTCAGCAATGTCGCCGTGCTGCAGAGCTACAACCGCATCGGCCACGAGACCGCGACGCTGAAGCGTTACGTCAAGGACCTGCTCGACGCGCAGAACCCTGTGCTCGACTGGTGGGCGATCGCCAATGCGCTGAACCGCCTGTCGTCGACCATCTCGATGATGATCGTGCTGTCGATCGGTGCCTATCTCGTCACCCGTGGCCAGCTCCGCGTCGGCGATGTCGTCGCCTTCGCCGGCTTTGCCGGGATGCTGATCGCCCGTCTTGACCAGATGTCGGCTTTCACCACCCAGATTTCCGAGGCCCGCGCCAAGCTCGAGGATTTCTACCGCCTTGAGGACTCGGCTGCCGAGACCACTGAGCCGGATGGCCTGCGCGAACTCACCAACGTCACCGGCCATGTGCGCTTCGAGGACGTCAGCTTCGAGTTCGCCAATTCGGGCCACGGCATCGAGGACGTCTCGTTCGAGGTCCAGGCTGGCCAGACGGTCGCCATTGTCGGCCCGACCGGCGCCGGCAAGACGACGCTGATCAATCTGCTGCAGCGGGTCTTCACGCCGTCCAGCGGTCGTATCCTGATCGACGGCATCGACACCAGGACCGTGACCCGGAAGTCGCTGCGCCACTCGATCGCCACCGTCTTCCAGGACGCCGGCCTGCTCAACCGCTCGATCGAGGACAATATCCGCGTCGGCCGCGCCGATGCGAGCAATGACGAAGTGCACGCCGCGGCCAATGCGGCCGCCGCGCAGGACTTCATCCTGGCCAAGAGCAGCGGCTACGACACCGTCGTCGGCGAGCGCGGCGGCCAGCTTTCGGGCGGCGAGCGCCAGCGTATCGCCATCGCCCGCGCCGTGCTGAAGGATGCGCCGATCCTGGTGCTCGACGAGGCGACCAGCGCGCTCGACGTCGAGACCGAGGATCGCGTCAAGGAAGCGATCGACGAGCTGCGCCGCAACCGCACGACCTTCATCATCGCCCACCGCCTGACCACGGTCCGCGACGCCGACCTCGTCGTCTTCATGGACAAGGGCAAGGTGGTCGAGATGGGCGGCTTCACCGAGCTGTCGCTGCGCAACGGCCGCTTCGCCGCCCTGCTGCGCGCCGGCGGCCTGCTCAACGACGAAGAGGTCCGCCGCCTGAGCCGGCCGGTGACGGAAGCGGCGTAATCCTAGAGCTCCCCCTTCCCCCTTGTGGGGGAAGGTGTCGCCGAAGGCGACGGATGAGAGTGCTCTAGGGAAAGCCAGCGTCTCACTCCGCTGGAACACCCCTCATCCGTCTCGGCGCTCCGCGCCGATCCACCTTCTCCCACAAGGGGAGAAGGGAAAGCCTGCGACACTCTCCCAATTGCCCCAAACCCACTGCGGGTCTATTTAGGTCGCCATGAGCGACGCCACTTCACGCTTTTCCGGCTGGATCGATCTCGCCAACCCGACGCGCTTTGTCGGGCTGGCCGACAAGATCATTCCGTGGCTGGCGGCGGTCGCGGTGATCCTGCTTGGCGTGGGCCTCTATATGAGCTTCACCGCGCCGGAGGATTTCCAGCAGGGCATCACGGTACGCATCATGTATATCCACGTGCCTTTCGCCTGGCTCGCAATGATGTGCTACACGATCATGGCGATCTCGGCGCTGGGCACGCTGGTCTGGCGCCATCCGCTGGCCGACGTCGCGCTGAAATCGGCGGCCCCGATCGGCGCCACCTTTACAGCACTCGCGCTGATCACCGGCTCCATCTGGGGCAAGCCGATGTGGGGCACCTGGTGGGTATGGGATGCGCGGCTGACCTCGGTCTTTGTGCTTTTCCTGATGTATCTCGGCATCATCGCGCTGACCCGCGCGCTGGATGACGCCGGCCGCGCCGCCTGGGCGGCGGCCATCATCACGCTGGTCGGCTTCATCAATATCCCGATCATCAAATTTTCGGTCGACTGGTGGAACACGCTGCACCAGCCGGCGTCGGTCTTCCGCCTCGGCGGCCCGACCGTCGACCCATCGATGCTATGGCCGCTCGCCGTGATGGCGCTGGGTTTCACCGTGCTGTTCTTCGCCCTGCATCTGATGGCTATGCGCACGGAGATCTTCAGGCGGCGCGTGACCGCGATGCGGAGAGTGGCGGCACGGCAGGCCGAGCGGCAGTAGGGCTCAGCCCATCTTCCCTCGCGCCGCCACCGGCAGCGTTTCCAGCACCTTGTCGCCGTCGATCAGATGCACCTGGTCGAACAAATTCGTCACCACGCAGCAATGATCGGGCACGACGCGCACCCGCTCACCGATGCCCAAGGCGGCGCCATGGGCAAGCGTGACGGTGCCGTGCTCTTCGCTCAAACCCGTTACGCGGGCGCCCGGCATGCCGAGCAGCTCGCCGAACTCCAGCAGGCCGAGCGTATCGGAAGACAGCGCCTTGCTGCCTGAGTCGAGGATAGCGCGGGTCGGCGTCGGGTGGCTGACGACGGTGGCAAGCACCGTCAGCGCGCAGTCGTCCAGCGTGCCGACGCCTTTGGCGACCTGGTAGCGGTCGAGGTAGATGTAGGTGCCGGGCCGGTATTCGGTGACGATGCTGTTCTCGCCGGAGCGCCACATATCCGGCGTGCCGCCGCTGGAGACGCGCACGCATTCGAGCCCCGCCGCGGCAAGCGCGTCGTGCGCGCTTTTCAGCCAGGCCTCGGCTTGCGCCGCGCGGCCGGCCGCCGGATAGGTCATCAGCCCACCGAAGGCGAGGCCCTTGACCTGGTCGATGACCTTGGCCAGCGCCACCGCATCGGCCGGGGTCTGCACGCCGCAGCGGCCCATGCCGGTGTCGCACTCGACCAGCACCTGCAGCGGATGGCCGGCATCGGTGAAGGTGGCGGCTAGCCCTTCCAGCGTCTCATGGCTGTCCGCCGTCACCGAGAGCGTGACGTGGCCATGCAGCGCCTTCAGCCGTTCCAGCTTGGCGCGGCCAAGGATGTTGTAGGGCAGGAAAATATCCTCGAGCCCCGCATCGGCCATCACTTCGGCCTCGCCGATCTTCTGGCAGGTGATGCCGACGGCGCCGGCCGCCACCTGCTTCTTCGCCCAGTAGGGTAGCTTGTGCGTCTTGATGTGCGGCCGCAGCTTCAATCCATGGGCGTCGGCATGCGCCTGCGCCTTTTTGATGTTGGCTTCGGCGCGGGCCGCATCGATCAGGATCGCCGGCGTGTCGAGGTCGTCTATGCTTGGCATGAAAGTCACCATTCAAAGCATGTCTCCCGAGAGCGGGATCCGGTTTCGGGATAAAGACATGCGCAAAATCGAAAAGTCCGGCTGGGTTTATGGTCCCGATCCGGCTGGATGTCACGGGGCCAGAACAGCGGGTTTGCGTCGACAGCCGACCGGCATTGGGCTATTCGGATGGGCAGATTTCAGCAAGGCATCGGCCGGAGGACAACCACCATGAAGCGCTCCAAGATCAACGACATCATCCGCGAAGCCGACGCCTTCATCCGCTCCTTCGGCTATATCATGCCGCCCTTCGCCTATTGGTCGCCGGAAGAGATGAAGGCGCACAAGGCCGATTCTTCCGCCATCTTCACCTCACGCCTCGGCTGGGACATCACCGACTACGGCCAGGAGAAGTTCGACGAGCTTGGCCTGTTCCTGTTCACCGTGCGCAACGGCCGCTACGAGGACATGAAGCTCGGCATGGGGATGCTCTATGCCGAAAAGATCATGATCTCGCGCAAGGACCAGCTCTCGCCGATGCACCGCCACAACATCAAGGCCGAGGACATCATCAACCGCGGCGGCGGCAAGCTGGTGCTGGAGCTATTCATGCACGACCGCGACGGCGGCATCGACCCGAAGGCCGAAGTGTCAGTGCCGGTCGACGGCACCATCACCAGATTGCCGGCCGGCGGGCTCCTGAAGCTCGATCCCGGCCAGAGCGTCACGCTGCTGCCCGGTGTCTGGCACGCCTTCTGGGCCGAGGGCAAGGACGTGCTGATCGGCGAGGTCTCGACCGTCAATGACGACCTCACCGACAACGTTTTCCGCGACCCGATCGGCCGCTTCTCCAACATCGACGAGGACGTCGCGCCGCTGCACCTTCTGGTGTCGGACTATGAGAAGTGGGTGGGTAGAGCGAAGGCCTAATCGTCCCAATTCAACTGCTGAAAAAACGTCCAGATGCTGATGGCGCTGTCATCCTTCTCGCTCGTGCTGTGCAGCGTCAGGACGATATCCACGGTGGGCAGTGCTTTGATCATGACCGTGATCACGCGCGTCCCATCCTCAGGCACGATACCAATGCCGGAGGTCATTTCCCAAGTTCCTCCGGCCCGCTGAAGTCGGGGAGCTGAATCTTCGAATTGCTCCCTCATCGATGCGTCGTTTGGAAACGGTTCATCTGTGAGTTCTGCAAATTCTTCCCACGATCCGGAGACTGCCGCCTGAATGACGCGGTCAATTCTGGCTTCTTCTGCTTTGCTGACCCTAACCTTCACGTCGTTGCCCTCGCGCATGCGACATAGGGGATCATTAGCGACACAGTTCAATGCAATCTCGAACAGCGCGTCCCAGATCGCCGGGCGTACCTGTTGAATACAAGATCGTGTCCAGCGGCACGGCACTTTCTCTGTTACCTTGGCATAGGGGATAAGTTTGAATTTATCCTCTCCCTGTTGGTCGACCGACATCTGCCGGGATTTCCAAAGGAAGGAATTGTATGACCTGAACCCAAAACGCGAGGCCGATCTGTTGAGGAGAACTTTATCTACAATCTCGTCGGGCACACCACTGACATGAGCGCGGATCGCGCTCAGTGTCGATGCCCCTATGTCTTTGTCCGAGATCGAAGGTAGCTCGCCAACGAGGATGACGGGACCGGCAAACATCTCCCAGCCATCGCGCGTGGTGACCATAGGAATTACGAAAACTCTTTCGCCCACTATGTTCAGGAAGCAATGCTTCATGTGCTGGCTCTGTCCAAGTCTGCGGCCTACCGCGCATACTTATCCGCCTTGCGGTTCCCAAGCAGCAGCTTGCGTTCCAGATACGCGCGGAGCTCGCCGTAATAGGCGGTGAGGAAGGCCTTCGAATCGATCGGCTCGACCCTGGCGCCGATCTTGCGGGCTATGGTCTCCGCCACCGCCTTGAGCGCCGAATGATCGTCGCGGCGCAGCACTTCTTCCAGCTTCTGCAGCTCGGCGATGCCATAGGCGTCGAGTTGCGCGGGGCTGAACTGGAAGCGGGCGGCAACCGGGTCCTTGCGCAGCGACAGGTCCTCGACCAGCGCCACTTTCGGCGCCTCGACCACCCAGGTGCCGGCGAGCAGGTCGCCGATCCTCAGCCGGTCGCGGTTGAACAGCGGGAACAGCGAGAACAGCAACGCCCACACCAGGCCGAAGATGGTCGATAGCGTGTCGGCGACATCGGCGCTGGCGCGCGCGGCGAGGATCGAAAGCGGCAGGAACACCTCGATCTCGCGCATCAGGTTGCGTGCGATGAGCTGGTCCAGCGTGAGGCCCGCGCCGCTGCGCGAGGCGACCCTGACGCCCACCATGCGCTTGCCCGGTGTGGCTGCCCGCCGACCTGCCTCGAAAGCGATGAAATAGACGTTGCGCAGGAAGAAGATGAAGATGATCCAGACGATGAACAGCGGCTCGGCATCCTGCACGCCAAGCCCGCCAAGGCCAAACAGCGCGACGAGGCTGACCACGACCGCCGCCACGACGATGATCACCACGTCGAGCAGGAAACCGGAAGCCCGGGTGCCGGCATCCGCCAGTTTCACGCGCAGGTCGACGCCCTCCGGCGTGACAAGCGGGCGGATCAATGCCGCCGGGTTCTTGACCTTCGCTGTCCTAGCGGTCGCCATGCCGCACCATCCGGAACAGGTAGAAATAACAGATCCATAAGGCGAGCATGCCGCCGCCGATCGAATAGCGGACGATGTCGCTGGTGATCGTCTGCCTTCCGATGCCTTCCAGCAATCCGGCGAAAAGCAGCATCACCGTGACGCCGATCATGGCGGTCGCCGCCACGCGTCCGGCTCGCGCCGCGGCGGCCATACGGGTGAGCTCGCCGGGAAAGGCGATGCTGGTGCCGATGCGCATCCCGGCCGCGCCCGCGATGGCGATGGCGAACAGTTCCGTCGTGCCATGGATCGAAAGCCAGCCGCCGAGCTCGAAGCCCAGGCCCTTGGCGGCATAGATCTGGAAAATGGCGCCGAGCATGCAGCCATTCATCAGGATGATCAGCACGCTCGGCACCGCGAAGGCGAAACCCAGCGCGAAGGCCAGGATCGAGACCTGTGTGTTGTGGGTGAAGAGATAGGCGGCAAAGCCTGAGAGGAAGTGATCGCCGCCGCCGTAAAGCACGCTGCGCAGCACCTCGGCGGAAGAATCCGGGTTGCGCCCGCCCGCCAAGCTCGGCGTGATGATGGCGTCGTACCAGCGCTTGTCGGAGGCGACCAGCCAATAGCCCGCGATCGCGCCGATCACGGTGAGGGCGCCCGATGTCCACACCTCGCGCCACAGATCGCGGATCGCCGCCGGCCAGTCGTGCAGGAAGAAGTCGCCGATGCGCGTCCTCAAGGAGCGCCGCGCACCGTAGAGATAGAAGTAGCCGCGCAGGCAGAGCGCCTCGAGATAGGCGATCAGCGCGCTGTCGAGCGAGGTCGCGCGCGCCACCGAAAGCGACGACAGCGCCGAGCGGTAGAGGAG
>NZ_RZSA01001310.1:0-1465 GCF_003998075.1 Mesorhizobium sp. M2A.F.Ca.ET.037.01.1.1
GCGTAGGTGCGGTCGATATATTGCTTCTGCACCACGGCATCCGGCGTCACGCTGCGGAAGGTCGAGACGAAGCTCCCGAGCGTCGCCCGCACCACCCGGGGGTCGGCATATTCGATCTGCTGCGGGAAACCGGCCGTCACCGCCGTGCCGAGGCGATCCACCTCGACGATGTAGGGAACGAGCTTCACCTGCGTGCTCTGAAAGAGCGCGTAGCTGAAGCCGACCACGGCCATCAGCATGCCGGTGATGCCGACGAGACGCCACGAGGCCGCAGCATTCACATAGGAGCCGTAGCGCTCGTTCCATTCCTGGCGTGCGGCGATGTAGGGGTTTTCGGGTGGTGTGCTGGCGGCCATGCTAAAACGCGTCTTCGCTTACTTGTCTTCGATCAGTGGCGCTGGAGCTGGCGACCGCGTCTTCTGCCGCGTCTGGTCGAGCTTGGCATTGGCGAGACCCAGCAGTGATCCGGCATAGGCGCCGGGTGCGGCGATCGCTTTCTCCTTCGCGGCCGACCCGGCTGCCCAGCCTGCATTGCCGATGCCGGACGCCATGCCGCGCAGCGCCGCTCCGGCCATCGAGGCGCCGCCGGCTCTGGCGCTCCGCGCGGCCGAGGCGCCGGATACTGCCGCACTCGCGCCGAGAAAGGCGCCGCCGGCGGCAAAGGTCGCGGTCTGGCCGCCGTGCCGGATGGCCTCCATGCCGCCGGAGATCGAGACGCCCTGCACGACGCCCTGGACGATCGGCGGCACATACATCGAGATGATGAAGACCACGACCGAGATGCCGCCGATCGCCAAGGTCGTCACGAACTGGTCCGATCCAGCGGGCATATTCACGAGACCGAGCAGGACTTCGGAGCCGATCCTTGCGATCATGACCAGCGCCATCAGTTTCATGCCGACCGAGAAGGCGTAGACGAGATAGCGGACCGCGAAATCCTTGGTGAAGGACGAGCCGCCGAGGCCGAGCATGATCATGCCGGCGAGCAGGCCGACATACATCTCGACCATCACCGCGACGAAAATCGCCGCCACCAGGCTGAACGAGATCACCACGATCACCATGGCGAAGACGGCGGCGATTGCCAAAGCATTGTCCTCGAACAGTCCGAACTGCACCTTCTCAGACATCACTGAGGCGACCTGCAGGCCGGCATTGAAGATATTGGCCGGCGAGGCGGTGCCGCCACCGGCGCCGATCTCGAACAGGCTGTTGACGACCGCCTTGGCGAAGTCCGGTCCCTGCTCGAGCACGAAGACGAAAAAGCCGACGAACATGATCCTGCGGACGAGCTCGGCAAACCATGTATCGAGCGACGCGGCCTGGATCGCCAGCCAGACGGCAGCGATGCCGATCTCGATACCCGCAAGGATCCAGAACAGCGAGCGCGCCGCCTGCATTACGGTGGTTTCCCAGCCTTGCGCTGCCGTCGCCACCTGGCTCTGTAGCGTGGTCAGCAACTGGC
>NZ_RZSA01001311.1:0-1465 GCF_003998075.1 Mesorhizobium sp. M2A.F.Ca.ET.037.01.1.1
TCCTCACACCGTGCGGAGCGAACATGACCAACCGAGACCTGAGTTCAGGCGAGGCAGGGAATTCAAAGGGTTCTCAACCTGGAGCCGCAGCGCTTTCACGGCGCGCAATCCTTCAAATCGCAAGCGGCGCGGCATCACTTGTTGCGGTTCCCGGCGCCGTGGCTCAGTCGGCGGTGCCGAATGCGACCGCGACCGTGGTCGATGGACCGATTCACTTTAGGGTGAACGGCGAGAGCAAGCAGCTCGAATTTGATACCCGCCAGTCGCTTCTAGACGTGCTGCGCGAAACCCTCGATCTGACTGGGACGAAGAAGGGCTGCAACACCGGCGCATGTGGCGCCTGCACCATCCTTGTTGACGGCAAGCGTATCGTCTCCTGCCTCACGCTCGCGGCAATGCACGAGGGCGCCGACATCCAGACGATCGAAGGCGTCGCAAAGGACGGCGAACTCAATCCGCTCCAAGAAGCTTTCATCGAGCATGATGGGCTTCAATGCGGGTTCTGCACGCCCGGGCAAATCATGTCGGGGCTTGGGTGTATTGCAGAAGGTCACGCCGGCTCTACCGACGAGATCCGCTTCTGGATGAGCGGCAACATCTGCCGGTGCGGCGCCTATCCCGGCATTGTCGCTGCGGTGTCGGATGCCGCAGGGAGGGCGTGACGATGGTCCCGTTCGTCCTGGAAAAAGCCAACGACATAGAGGCTGCAATCGCATCCGCTGTCGCGGGCGGCCGCTACATTGCGGGCGGCACGACGCTCGTCGACCTGATGCGAGAGGAAGTCGAGCGGCCCGAACGCTTAATCGACATCAATGCGCTTCCACTACGTGACATCCACGTCGATGGTGGCGATCTGGTCCTGGGGGCCCTCGCCACTATGGCTGACATCGCAGCTCATCCCGACGTGCAGCGCCTCCATCCCATGATTGCAGAAAGCCTCATCGAGGGAGCATCTCCGCAATTGCGGAACATGGCTTCGATCGGCGGAAATCTCCTGCAGCGCGTCCGCTGCCCCTACTTCCGTATGCTCGACGCGGCATGCAACAAGCGCAACCCCGGATCAGGCTGCGCCGCTCTGGAGGGTTTGAACGCGGGCCATGCCGTGCTGGGCACCAGCAGTCATTGCGTTTCTACGCACCCCTCAGATGTGGCCGTCGCGTTCGTTGCACTCGGGGCGATCATGCGCGTTCGCGGGCATCAAGGAGAACGAAGCTTTGCCGTGGAAGACCTATTCCGCCTACCCGGCGACACGCCGCACCGGGAGCATACGTTGTTGCCTGGCGAGCTAATCGTCGAGATACGCGTGCCGAGCGCGCCCTACGGCCGACGAGCTCGCTATCTCAAGGTCCGCGACCGCGCTTCTTACGAATTCGCGCTCGTCTCCGCGGCGGTCGCACTGGAGGTGGAGGATGGCGTAATACGCTCTGCGCGCGTCGCTTGCGGCGGGGTCGGCACCATGCCTTGG
>NZ_RZSA01001312.1:0-1463 GCF_003998075.1 Mesorhizobium sp. M2A.F.Ca.ET.037.01.1.1
GTTCACACCGGCTTCCGATACGTTTCTTCCGCATCGAACAGCGGCCTGCTGCCGTCGCCGGCAAGCGTTGCTTTGCCGTCATTCAGCCCCACCGTCCGATAAAAACAAGAACGCCGTCCGGTGTGGCAGGTTGCGTCGTGGCCCAACACTTTCACGCGCAACCATATCGCGTCCTGGTCACAATCCGTGCGCATCTCGACGACCTGCTGGAAGTTGCCCGAGGTCTCGCCCTTCTTCCACAGCGCATTGCGCGAGCGCGACCAGTAGTGTGCAATGCCGGTTTCCAGCGTAAGCGCCAGCGCCTCGGCATTCATATGCGCGACCATCAACAGCATGCCGTCACCGGCGTCGGTGACGACGACGGTGACGAGGCCCGCGGCGTCGAAGCGCGGAGAAAAGACGGAGCCTTCCTCCAGCGCTTTCTTGTCTGACGGAGCTTTCGGGAATTCGACTGCCGACATCGCCGGTCCTTATATGTTTGGCCGGCGACGGTCGATCATCAGCCGCCTGCGCGCACCATGGTGACGAAGCGGACCTGCTCCTCGGGCGTATCCTTGAAGACGCCGGTGAAGGTCGAGGTCAGCGTGGTCGAGCCCTGCTTGCGGATGCCGCGCATGGCCATGCACATGTGCTCGGCCTCGAGCATGACGGCGACGCCGCGCGGGTTGAGCACGTCCTGGATGACGCCGGCGATCTGCGCGGTCATCGCTTCCTGAGTCTGCAGGCGGTGGGCGAAGATGTCGACCACGCGCGCGATCTTCGACAGGCCGACAACCTTGCCGTCCGGCAGATAGCCGACATGCGCCTTGCCGATGATCGGCACCATGTGATGCTCGCAATGCGAATGGAACTTTATGTCCTTGACGATGACGAGGTCGTCATAGCGGGCAACCTCCTCGAAGGTACGGCCAAGCTCGTCGGCCGGGCACATGTCGTAGCCGTTGAACATCTCGCGGAAGGCTTTGGTGACACGCTTCGGCGTATCGACCAGGCCTTCGCGATCCGGATTGTCGCCGGTCCAGCGCAGCAATGTGCGCACGGCGGCCTCGACCTCGGCTTCGCTCGGCCGGTCGGTGACGGGCTTGTCCAAATATTGTGAAGGGGGCATGATTTTCTTGATGACGGCATCCATAAAGGCGTCTCCCGTAGTCCCACTCAAAGGTGGGACGAGTTGAACGGACCATGACCTTTTGGGTGAAAATCGCCCATTTCCATCCCGCAAGCGGCGTGAACAGCGGGGCAACGAAGGCAGCTTCCGGCCGCCTTGTCGATGCCCGACTGCCACCATTATATATGGTTGGAGCGGAGCGAAAGGAAGACGCGAGAGCGGCAAACCCTGTTCGCTGGGCGGCGACGGATTGGAAAAATATGATCGACGACGTCTACAATGCGAAAATTCTCGGCTTCGCCGGAAACATCGGGCGTATCGGCCGGCTCGATCATCCCGACGCGACCGCCAGGGC
>NZ_RZSA01001313.1:0-1460 GCF_003998075.1 Mesorhizobium sp. M2A.F.Ca.ET.037.01.1.1
ACGGTGAAGAGGCCCTTCGGACTGTCGCGGAAGTCGGTCGCCGCGACCGCCTTGGCGCCGCCATCCACCATCTTGTCGTCGGTGGCGATCTTGCCGAAGATGTCGATGGCGTTGACCACGGCCGGGTCGGTGAACGGGATCTCGTTCTTCGTCCACTTGTCGTAGACTTCCGGCGGCTGTGTGCGCAGCATGATGTCCTCGACCCAGTCGGTCGCCGGCCAGCCGGTGGCGCCGCCCGAACCGAGCCCGATGCACCAGGGCTTGCCGCCATCGGCGACGATCTTCTTCTCGAGGTCGGCCAGCTCTTCCTGGGTCTTCGGCACCTTGTAGCCGGCCTCGTCGAAATTATCCGGCGAGTACCAGACCAGACCCTTCACGTCGATCTTGTAGGGGAAGGCGTAGAAGCCGGCCTTGCCGTCCTTGCCATTATAGGTGCCGAGCTTGGCCCAGGAGTCGCCGGCGGCATAATTTTCCTTGATCCAGGCGGCGACGTCGTCGCCCAGCGGGGTCAGCACGCCCTTGGAAGCAAGGTCCTGGATCAGGCCAGGCTGCGGCAGGACGGCGATGTTGGGCGGGCTGCCGGCCTGGGTGTCGATGACGATCTGCTGCTCATAATTCTCGGACGAGGAATATTTGACCTCGGCGCCGGTGGCTTCCTGGAAATAATCGAGAACCGAACGCACAAGCGTCTCGTCCTCGCCGCGCCACGGCCCGAAGATCGTCAGCGTCTCGCCCTTGAGGTCGACCTTCTTGAGGTCGTCGTAGTTCGCCCAGTGGAATTTCGAATCCTCGCCCGGCTTGAACTTCAGTTCGGCATGTGCCGGCAGGCCAAGGGTGAGCGCAGCGAACGCGGCACCCAAGAGAAGCATTTTCTTCATCGCAGTCCTCCCAGTGTTGAGACAGTTCGGACGAAACCTCCATTTCATCCGCCGACGCCCACGGAACTGTGACTCAGCGAGAAGGCA
Source organism: Mesorhizobium sp. M2A.F.Ca.ET.037.01.1.1 (assembly GCF_003998075.1). Classification (NCBI taxonomy): domain Bacteria; kingdom Pseudomonadati; phylum Pseudomonadota; class Alphaproteobacteria; order Hyphomicrobiales; family Phyllobacteriaceae; genus Mesorhizobium; species Mesorhizobium sp. M2A.F.Ca.ET.037.01.1.1. The sequence continues at coordinate 966 of NZ_RZSA01001313.1, forward strand.
ACCGCAACCTTTCGAAGAGTGTTCCAAAGCGCTTTGGCTAACTTGATCTCGCCATTGAATCGTCATGAAGTCAAGAGGCTCGTGTTGCTAATCGATTTAAAAAAGGCCGAATGCCTGAAGAAAGTGCAGTGCAGCAAGCTTTTTTGGCGCTGCAGCAGCAATTTTGGCTTCAAACACGGTCGATGCGCCTCTAAGCTCACCTCGTCTGGCGATTGCGCCAGCCATCATCGGGTCGATTAAAATTGAAAGCGCTTTGAGGCTGGAGGCCTCCGATGAACCTCAAGCAACTGTCGCACATGCTGTCGCTTTCGCAGACCACGGTCAGTCGGGCATTGAACGGCTACCCCGAGGTCAGCGAGGAAACCCGGCGCCGGGTGATGGACGCCGCCAAGCGCCACGGCTACCGGCCGAACCCCAGCGCGCGCCGGCTCGCCACCGGCAAGTCGGGCATGATCGGCTATGTGCTGCCGACGGGCGCCGCCGTCGACATCGATC
>NZ_RZSA01001314.1:0-1456 GCF_003998075.1 Mesorhizobium sp. M2A.F.Ca.ET.037.01.1.1
GTCATAGACAAGCGTATCGGCGGCCAGCAGCATCTGCGTGCCGGACGGGACGGGCTTGGCAGCGATGGTCTGCGCCTGTGCGGGTGCCGTCGGCACCGCACAAGCGAACAGACATGCCAAGGCGGTCGCCCCATAAAGGCGTGCCAAACCGGCCTGCCTATGGCTGCGCAAAACCGCCTCCCTCACTAACCGTCTTCCTTGTATAGCAGAAACGTCACCCCAAAGAACATAGCCACGACGACCGGAACCCATGCAGCCACCACCGTAGGAACGAATCCGGCCACACCGAATGCCTTGACCAGTACCGAAACGACATAAAGCAGAAAGCCGGCCACGACGCCACCCAGAATCATCGTTGCCGACTGCCCCATTCGCGCAAATCGCATTGAAACCGTTGCAGCAATCAGCGTCATGGCGACGAGGAGGAACGGCAACGCCAGCAGCGAATCAAACTGCATGGCGAAGGCATTTGCCTTGAGCCCGAAGGAACGGGCAACTTCGATCTTGCGCGGCAGCTCGTAGAAAGGGATGGTTTCCGGGCGCGCCAGGCGCTCCTGAACGAATTCCGGCTTGAGGTTGGTCGGCAGCTTGTCGGTCGCCAGCGTCCGGATGTTGCCCGCCTTGAAGACCTTGACGTCCTGCAATTCCCAGTAGCCGTCGCGCAGGAAGGCCTTGGCTGCGTCCTTGCGCTCGGCGATGTTGCCCTGCGGGTCGAGGATGAAGAACACCGCGTCCGCCATCTCCAGCCCCTGATTGAGGATGGCGCGGGCGCCGATGATGGTGTCGCCTGATTCGGTCTTCTGCCTGAGCCAAGGCGTGACATTGGTGGTGACGGCATTCGATTTGCCGGCCCTGAGGTCGTTCTCCATCTGCTCGGACCAGGAAAAGCCGTGCGCGGCGATGGGGTTCATCACGGCCACCGACAGCACGCCGAACATCAGCGCGCCGACGCAGCAGGGAAACAGGAACTGCCAGGCCGAAACGCCGGCCGAGCGCGCGATCACCAGCTCGTAGCGGCGGTTGAGCGACACAAGCGTCGCCATTGCCGAGAACAGCCCGACGAACGGCACCGTCTGCAGCATGATCATCGGCATCCTGAGCGCCGAAATGGCGAAGGCCGTGCCATAGGTGAACCCCGGCAGCCCGGTCGTGCGGCCGGAGAGCTCGGTGAAATCGATCAGGAACACCAGCGCCAGCAGGCCCAGGAAGAACCAGAAGGTGATCGAGACGTAGCGGAAGAAGAAATAGCGGCCCAGCGTCCAGCCCATGGTCAGGCTCCCTGGCCGGAGGTGCGCCGCGCAAGCCACAGCTTGAATGCCGTCCAGTTGTCGCTGGCGCGCTTGGCGAGATTGGTCAGCCAGTCCGCCCAACTGACCGGCAATTCCATGGTGCGGGACGAGACGATGAACCAGATCGAAACCGCGGACGCAATCAGCGGTATGCCGTAGAGCAGGTA
>NZ_RZSA01001315.1:0-1455 GCF_003998075.1 Mesorhizobium sp. M2A.F.Ca.ET.037.01.1.1
ACGCTAAGGTTCCGCTCAGCGCGCCACGGGCCGATGCCCGTCGGGCAGGCGGGTGGCGATCAGCTTGTCGATGCGCCGGCCGTCGAGGTCGACCACCTCGAAACGCCAGCCTTGCGCGTCGACGCACTCGCCGGTCGTCGGCAGGTGGTGGAGATGCGACAGCACATAGCCGGCGACGGTCTCGTAGTCGCGGTTCTCCGGCAGGTCGATGCCCAGCACCTCGGCCATCTCGTCGGCCTGCATGTAGCCCGCGAGCAGCCAGGAGCCGTCGTCGCGCTTGACGGCGTTCTCCTCCTCGCCGGCCTCGAGGTCGGAGCGGAACACGCCGGTGATCGCTTCGAGGATGTCGGCCGGCGTGACGATGCCTTCGAAATGGCCGTACTCATCATGCACCAGTGCCATCGGCACATCCGATTCCCGGAGCTTCTGCAGCACGTCGAGCGCGTCGGCCTGGTCATGCACGATGGGTGCGGCGCGCACGTGCTGGCGCGGATCCAGCACCCTGCCGGCGAGAAGGGCGGCCAGCACGTCGCGCGTCTGGATGACGCCGACCGTGGCGTCGACATTGCCGTCGCCGACCGGCAATCGCGAGTGCTGCGTTTCCATCAGAAGCTTTCGGGTCACCGTCTCGTCGGATTGCAGGTTGAGCCAGTCGACCTCCGTGCGCGGCGTCATCACGGCGCGCACGGCGCGGTCGCCGAGCCGCATCACGCCGGCGATCATGCGGCGCTCGTCGGATTCGATGGTGCCATGGTGCTCGGCCTCGGCGACCAGCATCTTGATCTCCTCGTCAGTGACCTTCTCTTCCGCTTCGCCGGCCTGGCCGAGCAGCCACAGCACGGCGCGGCCGGAGAGGTCGAGCAGGAAGACCAGCGGCGCCGAGACGGTGGCGAGGATCGTCATTGCCGGCGCGGCCCTGACCGCGACGCGTTCCGGGTCCTTGAGCGCGATCTGCTTCGGCACCAGCTCGCCGACGATCAGCGAGGCATAGGTGATCAAGGCGACGACGATGCCGACACCGACGGGGTCGGCGATGTTTTCGCGGATGCCGGTCGACGCCAGATATTGCGCCAGCCGCTCACCAAGCGTCGCGCCCGAGAACGCGCCTGAGAGAACGCCCACCAGGGTGATGCCGATCTGCACCGAGGACAGGAACTTGCCGGGGTTCGAGCCCAGCGCCAGCGCGCGGCCGGCACCCTTGATGTTGCGGTCGATCATCGCCTTGAGGCGGGCGGGCCGCGACGAGACGATGGCAAGCTCCGACATCGACAAAAGGCCGTTCACCAAGATGAGGACGGCAACGACGGCGATTTCAACGTAAAGCATGGGCGGTCAATAGCATTGCTGCAGCGCATTCGAAAATAGCCTGCCGGTATTTTTGGAAGATGACAGGCGCAATGTTCAGGCGGCATCCCAAAGCGGCGCCGCGAAATGCCCGACAAGCGCGTCGAGGAC
>NZ_RZSA01001316.1:0-1455 GCF_003998075.1 Mesorhizobium sp. M2A.F.Ca.ET.037.01.1.1
GCCCAAGCCCCGGTGGCCAGATGGCAGACGCCATTCTCGACAGGATCGTTCACAACGCCCATCGCATCACGCTTCAGGGCGACAGCATGCGAAAGCAAAAAGCGCCCCCGCTCTTGACCGGCGGCGAAAACGGCGAAATCAATCACCCATGACGACAACCAGACACCCGAGGACCACCGCCGCCAAACTGTCCGCGAGTTAGTGAAACGACTGTCCGCGACTTAGCGGAATCCCTGTCCGACTTTTGCGAAATGCGCACATTTCAGAATCGCTGCCGCAATACAAGCCAGGATCTGGTGACCCAATGGGGACAGATCCCGGCCCGTTTTCCCAACGCATCATCGAGGCGGAAACACGACGCCGCATCAGCTATCGGCAGACATTAGCGGCAGGGTCGATCAATCGCCGTAGAAGACCCAAGGGCGGAGTTGCACCTCATTCTTGCATGAATCGTTCACCCGCCTTGATGGTACGTCGAGAAATGCGGACACCAACTCTTGTACGCAATCGGCGCCTGTTCCTACGTGACCTTGCGCCTGGAGCTCCACCCGCTGTAGATTGGGCATTGCCAAGGCCAAAGGTTGGCTCCACCTAATACCGCAGCACGAGTCCAGTTGCCCGAACACCGCAAGGGCCGGCACGTCGCTTGCGGGATCGGTGTTTATGCTCGGGGGGACATCGCCGTCCTCTCCCCACCAGGCGCAGAATGTCACCGCTGAGAAGCCCATCAGAGCCGGCTCACGGTGAATCATCTCGATGGATTCGGTCGGAGTCGGTCGATTCTTCCCTAAGTCGCCACAGATGTGAGCCAGATTGTGCCCATACGCATAGGGCAACTCACTCGTTGCGTTCTCCGGGATGAAGAGACTGTCGGTCTCCTCAAGACCGAAGTACTCGTCCAGCGCCGCATAGTCACCACGCTTGATCGCCTCGAGCACCTTCGGCAGCTGGTAATACCTGCTCTCAATGCTTGGGTTCGCCGCGTAGTCCAGAGTCGCGAGGAGGGTGGCGCCATCGATACGAATCTGCAGCTTGCCGCTGGGCGTGTTTTCGCTGGCGACTGTAGTCACGTACGGCCTCTCGTCGAGGATGCTCCGCGCGCGATCAAAAGCAACTAGGTGATCCGGAAACTTGGACGCGCATTCTTGGTTTTCTCGCACGCAATTTCCCATTAGGTCATAGGCCAGTTGCCTTCCCCGAGTGAGCACCTCGATCTCCGGCTTGTTCCTGTCTGCGGTAAGCCACGGGCTCCAGAAGATCGCCGATCGGACGTGTGCCTGGTAATACTGAAGGTAAGTCGCAACTGTGCCTCCTCCCGTGGAGCGGCCGAAGATGTTGATCGTATCAAACCCAGTGCTTTGCGAATCTCGTCATAGTCACGGGCGATCTGAAAACCCGTATATTGGCTAACGTCGACGCCCTTGCCCCTCAGCTTTTGGTAGCAATCCCTTACCC
>NZ_RZSA01001317.1:0-1454 GCF_003998075.1 Mesorhizobium sp. M2A.F.Ca.ET.037.01.1.1
GGTCGAGCGTCAGCTGCTGAAAGCCGAACGTATGGAGCTGGCCCGCCTGCAAGGCGCCGCGCACCATCCCCTCGAAGAACCGGTCCTGCTGCTGGAAATGCTGGGTCCTCAAGAAGAGTCCCTCGGACCACAGCACCCTGTTTGCGTCGCTCATGCTGCCACTCTCTGCACTGCCCTGTTGACGCTTCGCTAGGCGGATATGCCGCCTTTGCCGAGGCTGACATTGATGGTGAATTTCGACCCCGGCGAAACCGACTTGGTCGTGCGCCAGTTGCGTCCGCCGGGTTCGCGGATCAGCGCGACGAAGCCGAGCGCCGTGGCGTTCGGCTCGACCGTGATGGTCTTGGCCGCCGTCTTGCCCGGCGCGACCGAGATCGCGTCCGAGCCGATCAGGTCGGCGCCCAGCGCCGAGCCGGCATCGCCCTGCAGCGCGAAATAATCGGCCGAGTTGAACTTGCCGGTGCTGGCAAGCCGCATCACCAGAACCGTCACCGGCCGGTCGCCGCCGCCCGGTCCCGGATTCATGCCGGCGCCGCCGGTCACGTTGACCGAGATCACCGATGGTTTCGGCGGGCCGCTCTGGCAAGCCGCAAGCAGCCCCGTCGCGCCGAGAGCAACGATGAATTCGCGTCTGTCGATCATGTCCCTACTCCTCTTCGTAAGCGTCCCTGAAGTCTGCGCCGATCTCGCCCAGGAAGCTCGATTCCGCGCTCTGGGCGATGTCGCGATGGCGTTTCTGGTAGAGCTCCCACAGCTTGGCGTTGCGCCCGCCTGCGAGCAGATTGCCGATCGCGGAATTGGACTTGAGCTCTTCCTCGATCGCGGCCGGATCGAAACGGTCGATCATGCGCCGAAGCGCGGCCTGAACGCCGCGCCAGGCGCGCACGTGATGCTGCGCGAGGTCCTTGACAGCATCGCTGATCGCCGCCTCGCCGGAGAGAAAGCCGGGGCTGCGCTCGGCGATGATGGTGACGATGACATCCTCGACCGTCGGCAGGAATTTGAGCGGGTTGACTTCCGAAGAACCGACCACCGTCTGCGCGACGCGCGCGCTCCCCTTCTCTTCGGCGCGCTTGCGCAAGAGCTGCATCAGGCCGTCGAGCATCAGCCTGTATTCGCGGCCGAATTTCTCCATCTCGACGAGCGGATCGCGCCCGGGAAAGTCGGCCTCCTCGACGCCCATGCCGCGCAGGAATGCCGCGCGCAGCGCCATGTCGCTCGGCGCAGGCTGCGCTGCACGCGATGGCCTCGGCGCGGAAACAGGGCGAGGTTGCGGAGTAGGGGGTTGGGGCGCCTGCGCCGGTATTTCCCAGGGACGGGCGGCCTTCGGCTTCTCGGCCGGCCGCTCGAAGCGATCGGCTGGATCGGCACCGTGGCCGGAAGCGGGCGTCGCGGCTGGCCCGAAGCTGAAATCGTCGAAGCCGGCGGCTTTGGGCGGGGGCTCGGGCATGTCG
>NZ_RZSA01001318.1:0-1453 GCF_003998075.1 Mesorhizobium sp. M2A.F.Ca.ET.037.01.1.1
GGCGTATAGTTTTTCGAGGGAACGAGATTTGTTTTCGGCCTCGAATTTCCTTCGCCATTCCATCGATAGCGCGTCGCGCTGAACTTCGCAGAGGTCGTTCGAGATCTGCTCTGCGTCGATCGAGACATCCATCTTGCCGGCGACGTCCATCACATATTCGCGCCATCCCTTCATGATCTGCTCGTAAAAGACCGGAACGTATTGGATGGACCTCAGCGCGAGGTAATTTCTCCAGAACGCCATGCCTTCGCCGATATAGATCATGTTCTCGAGAATCTGTGCGCGATCGTATGCGACCGAACTCTCAGCACTATTCTCGTCGCCGCCGCCACTTGTCCTGGACCATTGCCCTGACTGAGATGCGCGTGTTGCGGATATCGCGGCACCGAGACGGTCCATTCTCTCGAGCAATATTACGAGAATCTCATGGTCGCGAAGGCATCTCTCTATGAAGTCGTATTTTCGCTTGTCGTAAACATCACGCAGATGATGCGGAAATATCTTGACCGAGAAGACGCCATTATCTGTCGAGGATCTATCGATTATTTTCTGATAGTGCTGTTCGGCTGCGAGTGTCTGGGGTGCTTCACTCGTCTCATCCCTCAGCCATTCGCGGGCGTTACCCAATTTCCCGGTGCTGTTCGTCAGCGAGGCCACCCAAGTCGAGCCGCTCCGCGCCTCCGACAAGATTAGCAGACCTTTCATTGCGTTTCCTTCGCGGGACCTTCGCGTGAACTGCCGTCGATGAGCGCTCCCGGGTGTGCGAAGGGGCGGAATTCCGAACTGGTAAGCGAGAACCGGGGGGCGGCGTAGCGCGCGGCGTTCTCCTCGGTCAGCATTCGCGAAGATCGCAGCGGCCGGCTTTCAATCCAGACCCTTGTCGCGCCAGCGGGAGTGTCAAGCTGGATTTCGCATAAGATTTCCAATGCGGTGCCCGCGCGCGGAAGCTTCGGGCGCACATGAAAGGCGGCAACATGCCCGGCGTCGCTGTTGATCTCGAAGGCGAGACGCCGCCACTTCACCGACGCCGGCAATCGGATGTGCAAGCGCAAGACGCCGGCGCGGTCGGAAGCGGGAAGAGGCAGATCGGCGCGCAGCTCGCCTTGGCCAGCAGGCAAGCCCCTGCTGAATTTCGTCTTCAGGCGCGGTCTCGTTTTCTGCTCGCCGCGTGGTTCGGACTGGGCCAGCTCAAGCGATTTGCGACGCGTCTTTGCAAGCCAACGAAGGGCGGCGCCGGCGGGAGTCTCACTTTGCCTGGGCCTTGCTTGAACGAAAGCCATCCACGCGGCCATCGGCCCGGGAAGAGCCGCCTCGAAGCGTTCCATCGCCTCTGCATCGACCGCATAGCCTGCCCGCACTTTTAGCCAGCCAAGCGCGATCAATGTCGCCACCGCAATGTCGCGGGCGAGAATCTCATTGGAAAACAGCTTCCAATCGAAACCGGGTTCAACGA
>NZ_RZSA01001319.1:0-1451 GCF_003998075.1 Mesorhizobium sp. M2A.F.Ca.ET.037.01.1.1
GAGGTGCGGACCGCGCTTTCCGGCGCTTATGCCAGCGAGCTCAGGCTGCGCATCCCCGACCAGCCGCCGCCACCGCTTTATTCGGTGAGCCGCGGCACCAGGGTGCGAGTCTTCGTCGCCATGCCGGTCGAACTCGACGGCAGGGTCGCCGGCGTGGTCTATCTGTCGCGGACGCCGAACAACATCGTCAAGCATCTCTATGGCGAGCGCGGCAAGGTGACGTTGGCGGCCATCGCCATTCTCGGCGGCACGCTCTTGATCGCGCTGGTGTTCATCCGCACCGTCAGCCGGCCGATCTATGCGCTGATCGAGCGGACGAAACGCATCGCCGCCGGCGATCGCGACGCGATCAGGCCGCTCGCCCATCACGGCACGCGCGAGATGGCGGCGCTGTCGACGGCCTTCCTCGACATGGCGACCAAGCTGCAGGCGCGCTCCGACTCCATCCAGACCTTCGCCACCCATGTCTCGCATGAGCTGAAATCGCCGCTGACGGCGATCCAGGGCGCGGCGGAGCTGCTGCGCGATTCCGGCGGCGCGATGGACGAGGCCGAGCGCAAGCGCTTTTCCAACAACATCGTCACCGATGCCGGGCGGCTCAATCTCCTGGTGCGCCGGCTGCTCGACCTGGCGCGCGCCGAAAACCTGGAGCCGAGTGGCGAAAGCACGACGCTTCGTGCGGCGCTGGCATCCTTGCCTGTCGACGCCAGGCTGGAGACGCGGCTCGAAGGCGGCGGCGATATCAGGCTCGGCATCTCGGCCGAGAATCTCGGCATCGTGCTCGCCAACCTCATCGACAATTCGGCGAGGCACGGCGCCCGGCAGGTGGCGATCCATGCCTCGGCCGATGGCGAGCGCGCGTCGATCCAGATAGGCGACGACGGCGACGGCATCTCGGCCGCCAACCGGGCCAAGATCTTCGAGCCGTTCTTCACCACGCGGCGCGAGACCGGCGGCACCGGCGTGGGGCTCGGCATCGTGCTGGCCCTCCTAAAAGCGCATGATGGCACGATCAGGCTGGTTGACTCCGAGCGCGGCACGCGCTTCGAGATCAATCTGCCGGTCGTCTGAGAACCGGGGTGGCTTGCTACGCAATTCCGTACGGAAAACCGCTACACACTTTTCCTGGAATTGCTCTGATCGGAGAAAAAAGTGCGCTACGACATCGTCATCATCGGCGGAGCCATCGTCGGGTCCTCGGTCGCCTATCATTTGCGGGAGGAAGGCTTTACCGGCTCCATCGCGCTGATCGAGCGCGATCCGCAATTCTCGCATGCGGCGACGACCTTGTCCTGCGCCTCGATCCGCCAGCAATTCTCCATCCCTGAAAACATCCGCCTGTCGCAGTTCACCCTGAAACTGTTCCGGCGGCTGAAGGAAACGTTCGGCGCCGATGCCGATATCGGCTTTCGCGAAGGCGGCTATCTCATCCTCGCCGGCGAGGCCGGGCT
>NZ_RZSA01000131.1:0-9932 GCF_003998075.1 Mesorhizobium sp. M2A.F.Ca.ET.037.01.1.1
GAAACTGGTTCGCCGCAGCGCCGCGCCAAGCCGACCGCTTGGCGCTGCGGCGACCGCATCATAGGGAGAGAAAACTGTTACCTATGTATCCGGTTCAAAGTGTTACCCATCTATCCGCTGGACACTGACATCGACAGGCTTCGCCAACCACCGAGGGCTACGCAGAAGCCGATGTCACGAAAATGTGATCGGCGCGCTTTAGGGGTTGAAGGTCCAAGCTCAAGCCACCTCAAGAAGCCAGAGGAACACCATGACCGCGACCCCTGAAACCCGCTTCCGCACCAGCCAGCTCGAGGAGAATGACGGTCCGCCCGTCAACCCGACCGACAACCGCACCATGGGCGAGATCATTGCCGCGCGCTTCTCGCGCCGCGGTTTCCTCTTGGGCTCGCTGGCCGTCTCGGCCATCGCCGCCACCGTCAGCCCGTTGGCGCTCGTCGCCGCCGACGAGGCGCGCGCCGCCGAGGCCTCGGCGTTCAAGTTCGACGAGCTCGAAGCCGGCATCGATGACAAGCACCATGTCGCGCCAGGCTATGATGCCGACGTGCTGCTGCGCTGGGGCGATCCGCTGTTTGCCGATTCGCCGGAGTTCGATCCGCTGAAGCAATCGGCTGAGGCTCAGGCAAAACAGTTCGGCTACAACAACGACTATGTCGGCTATATCCCGATCGACGGCTCGGCGGAGCACGGGCTACTGGTCGTCAACCACGAATACACCAACCCGCATCTGATGTTCCCCGGCATCGTTTCGATCGTCGAAAAAGACGGCAAGAAGGCCGCCGAGGTCGCACCGCTGTCGAAGGAGGAGGTCGATGTCGAGATGGCCGCGCATGGCGGCACCATCGTCGAGATCCGCAAGGAAGGCGGCAAGTGGCAGGTGGTGCGCGACGGCAAGCTCAACCGCCGCATCATGTCGACCACCGAGATGGCGCTCTCCGGCCCGGTCGCCGGCCACGACCGCGTCAAGACCAATGCCGACCCCTCCGGCACCAAGGTCATCGGCACGCTCAACAATTGCGCCGGCGGCGTCACGCCCTGGGGCACCTATGTGATGGCCGAGGAGAATATCCACGGCTACTTCTCGGGCGAGCTGCCGGAAGGCCACAAGGAAGCCGCCAATTACAAGCGCCTGGGCATTCCGGAAGGCGCCTATGAATGGGGCGCGCATTACGACCGCTTCAACCTCGCCAAGGAGCCGAACGAACCGAATCGTTTCGGCTGGATCGTCGAGGTCGACGTCAACGATCCGGCTTCGGTGCCGAGGAAGCGCACCGCCATGGGCCGTTTCAAGCATGAGGGCGCCGAGTCGATCGTCGCCAGGGACGGCCGCGTCGTCTTCTATCTCGGCGACGACGAGCGCTTCGACTATGTCTACAAATTCGTCACCGCCGGCAGGTTCAATCCTGGTGACCGCGCGGCCAACATGAACCTGCTCGACGACGGCACGCTCTATGTGGCGCAGTTCGCCGAGGACGGTTCGGTCGAATGGATGCCGATCGTCTTTGGCCAAGGCCCGCTGACGGCGGAGAACGGTTTTGCGTCCCAGGCCGACGTTCTGATCGAGACGCGGCGCGCCGCCGATCTGCTCGGCGCCACCAAGATGGACCGGCCGGAAGACATCCAGCCCAACGCCGGCAACGGCAAGGTCTATGTCATGCTGACCAACAATTCCAAGCGTAAGGCCGAGCAGGTCGACGCCGCCAACCCGCGTGCTGCCAACGCCTTCGGCCACATCATCGAGATCGTCGAGGATGGCGGCGACTTCGCCGCCAGCAAGGGCAAGTGGGAAGTGCTGCTCAAATGCGGCGATCCGTCCGTCGCGGATGTAGGCGCCACCTTCTCGACCGCGACCACCGCGCATGGCTGGTTCGGCATGCCGGACAATTGCGCCGTCGATTCCGCCGGGCGCCTGTGGGTCGCCACCGACGGCCAGGGCCCGAAAGCCACCGGCCGCACCGACGGCCTGTGGGCGGTCGACACGGAAGGAGCGGCGCGGGCGACCTCAAAACTGTTCTTCCGCGTGCCGATCGGCGCCGAGATGTGCGGCCCGCTCTTCGCGCCGGACGACCAGACCGCCTTCGTCGCCGTCCAGCATCCGGGCGACGGCGGCGAGGATTGGGAAGGCTTCGGCCGCCCGTCCTATTACGAGGATCCGTCGACCCGCTGGCCGGACTTCAAGCCGGACATGCCGGTGCGGCCGTCGGTCGTTGCGATCACGAAGCAGGGCGGCGGCAAGATCGCGGTGTGAGGACACTATCTCTCTGTTTTTATGCAATTCCGGACGGAAAACCGCTCACACTTTTCCTGGAATTGCTCTAAGCACCCGACATGGCGGGGGCTCGGCAGGGCCCGAGCCCCCTGTTTTGGTTGAAGTCGATCAAGCCTCAGGAAAGATTGATCTTTTATAGGTGGCGCCCTAGCTCCTCGCCAGGAGATCGCCATGCCGAAGTCCATTTATGACCGTGGCCTGCTGAAACCCGCCCAGGTCGCCACCTTGCAACGCGTCTTCGATGAAGCCTGCCGAAGTCGCGAGGCGCATCCCGAATCGGACGAGGCGCGGGAGATCGCGCTGACTGTGCTCGCGCTCTACAATGCCGGCATGGTCGATGAAGAGATGTTGATGGAGACGGTTTGCTTCCGTCGGCCGAAGTCGAAAACCGCCTGATCCAGACAGCCGCTATCTCGCCCGCTGAACCACCGCGATGTTCATCGCGCTGCGCAGCCGGAAGCCGATCGACTCGTAGAGCTTTATCGCCGCTGCATTGTTGGCAAAGGCGTGCAGATATGGCACCTCGCCACGCGCCATGATGCGGTTGGCCACAAACAGCGACAACAGCCTGGCGAGGCCGCCGCCGCGAAAATCCGGATGCGAGCACACGCCGCTGAGTTCCGTGTTTCGCGCGGCCGACCGCCGATGCCGAAGGCTTCTGACCTTTGCCCTTCATTCGCCGTCAATTGCATCCTATATCGCTGTCGCGGCGTAGCCGGCAGCGGTCGCCAGCGATTCGCGACCTGCGGGGGCAGGTCATCACTTCTTGGCACGCGGAGCTCATGGCGCCCCTGCGCATCTATTTTGATCGGCTTCTCGATGCCGTGGCACCCAAGGTTCCGCGGCGCGAATTGAGCGATGAGGAGCGCCTGGGGCTGGTGCGCCGCCACGGCGATTTCTCGCTCGCCTATTCCACGGCCGTGCAGAAGAAGCTGTCCTATTTCAGCGAGGGCGACGGCTACATCGCCTTCGGCACCAAGATGAGCCGTCATTTCGCACTGGGCGATCCGGTGGCCGACCCAGCCGACCGCCCGGCCTATATCAAGCGCTTCGTCGAGGCGGCCGGCGGCCCCTGGTTCGTGCAGATCGGCGCCGACACGGCCAAGGTGCTCGCCGGTCTCGGCTACCAGGTCAACCGGTTCGGCATCGACACCAGGCTGCTTTTGCCGGCGCATGATTTTTCCGGCAAGCGCAACGAGACGGTGCGCTATTCCGAGCGCTGGCTGGCGAAGAAGGGTTTTCTCCTCGCCGAGGGCACGGGCGACATGCTGCAGGAAGAGATCAAGCAGCTTTCCGCCGACTGGCGCAAAAAGCGCATCATCAAGCGCTGGGAGATGGGTTTCCTCAACCGCCGCTTCTCCGAGGAGCTCGGTGCCGGCATGCGCCGCTTCCTCCTGCACAGCCCCGAAGGCCGGCTTCTCGCCATCCTGGATTTCGACCCGCTGTTTCGCGACGGCAAGGTGATCGGCTACACCACCGCCTTCAAGCGCAAGCAGACCGACGCGACGCCGCATGCCGAGGTCGGACTGACCAAATTCGCCGTCGACCGCTTTCGCGAGGAAGGTATCTCGCAGGTGACGCTCGGCCTCTCGCCGCTGCTCGACATCGAGCCCAGCGGCTTCGCCGAATCGGATTTCTGGCGCAACGCCTTCCAGCGCGCCTACAAGTCGCCCTGGGTCAACCGCTCGCGCTTCAACCTGCAGGGCCAGGCGGCCTTCAAGCGCCGCTTCCACGGTGTCGAGGAACCGACCTATATCGCCTTCCGCAAAGGAACCTTCGTCGAGATGCTGGGGCTGCTGCGCCTGACCAAGGCGATTTAGATAGGCGCCCCTTCCTCGCCCCCGCCAAACTGTACAGACTGGGGAGATGGTGGACAGGCGTTCGGAGACATCGTGGACACTTCCCGATCCTTGGATCGGGAGGGATGGAATGCCGTTTTACGAGGTGTCCATGATGGATCAGAAGCGAGAGTTCGTGGAGTTTGCCTCGCGAGAGTGGGCGAATGTGCGTGAACTTTGTCGACGGTTCGGGATAAGTCCGACGACCGGCTATAAGTGGCTCGAGCGATACCGGTCGGAAGGGCCGGCTGGATTGGTCGAACGATCGCGTCGCCCGCACTTGAGCCCGCAACGCACCGCTTCGGCAATTGAGGCAAGGGTGTTGCAGGTACGCGACGAGAGCAACGACGTCTGGGGCGGTCGCAAGATCAGACAGGCGATGAAGAGACATGGCGAACTCGTCATCCCGGCGGCGAGCACGATCACCGCGATCCTGCGTCGTCATGATCGGCTGACGGAGGCGACAGCAGCGCAACATCCGGGACCATGGCAGCGCTTCGAGCGGGAGGCTCCCAACGAGCTGTGGCAGATTGACTTCAAGGGTCACTTCGCCATCCATGGCGGGCGCTGCCATCCGCTCACCACGCTCGACGATCACTCGCGCTTCAACCTGGTGCTGTCCGCCTGCGGCGACGAGCAGGGCCGGACGGTACGCCGGGAGCTGGAGATTACCTTTCGCCGCTATGGCTTGCCGCTGGCGATGCTGATGGACGGCGGCTCGCCGTGGAGCGATTCCGGCGGTGAGCCTTACACCGGCTTCAGCGTCTGGCTGTTGCGGCTCGGCATCCGCGTGCTGCACGGTCGGCCGCGCCATCCGCAGACCCAAGGCAAGGAAGAACGCTTCCATCGCACACTCAAGGCCGAGGTGATCAACGGGCGAAGCTTCGGCGATCTCGCCGAGTGCCAGCGAGCCTTCGATCGGTGGCGCCCGCGCTATAACTACGAACGACCACACGAAGCACTCGACATGGCCACGCCGGCCGAGCGCTACCGGCCGAGCCCGCGCAGCTTTCCCGACGTCCTGCCCGCGATCGAGTACGCACCGGGCGACCAGGTTCGCAAGGTCGACAGTGATGGCTTCATCAGCTTCAGGAACCGACCCTGGCGACTCGGCAAGGCATTCCGCGGCGAGCTGGTGGCGCTTCGCCCGACCGTCGAGGATGGTGTCTTCAGCGTGCACTACTGCTCGCATCGAATTGCCACCCTGAACCTACGTCAGGGCGCAAGCGAGACCTGTGGACTTGTGGACAACGCTGAGCGTTGCCCACAGGGTCCACAGGCCGAACAACAAAAACAACCCAGCAGTTCGTGATGAACAAAAGCGTCCACGATGTCCCCGAACACCCGTTCACCTTGTCTCCAGCACAAACACCCCGCAAAGCGGGGGAGAGGTGGCTCGGGCGAAGCCCGAGACGGAGAGGGGGGGCGACATCCGCGAAGCCAGAACCCGGCGTGAAAAGGGCGCCACATTGCCTTGATCTGAAGAACAGGCCACGCACAGAGAGATTCCACCCGTCGGCACGGGCCCCTCTCCGTCCCGGCTTCGCCGGGCCACCTCCCCCCGTCGTGGGGCGAGGAACTCGACTTCGGTCAGTTCCTCAACCGGTAGCCCGTCTTGAATATCCAGGCGACGATGGCGATGCAGATGGCCAAAAACACCAGCGTCATGCCGAGGCTGACGCCGACCGAGACGTCGGCCTTGCCGTAAAAGCTCCAGCGGAACCCGCTGATCAGATAGACGACCGGGTTGAACAGCGTGAGCGTCTTCCAGATGCCGGGAAGCATGTGGATCGAATAGAAGCTGCCGCCGAGGAAGGTGAGCGGCGTGACGATGAGCAGCGGCACCAGCTGCAGCTGCTCGAAGGTTTTCGCCCAGATGCCGATGATGAAGCCGAACAGGCTGAAGGTCACCGCGGTCAGCACCAGGAAGGCGACCATCCAGAACGGATGCTCGATCCTGAGCGGCACGAACAGCGCGGCGGTGGCGAGGATGATCAGGCCGAGCATGATCGATTTGGTCGCAGCGCCCCCGACATAGGCGATGATGATCTCGAGATAGGAGACCGGCGCCGACAAAAGCTCGTAGATCGAGCCGACGAATTTCGGAAAGTAGATGGCGAAGGAGGCGTTGGAGATCGATTGCGTCAAGAGCGACAGCATCATCAATCCGGGCACGATGAAGGCGCCGTAGGCGATGCCGTCGATCTCGTTGATGCGCGAGCCTATGGCCGAGCCGAAGACGACGAAATAGAGCGACGTCGAGATGACCGGCGAGATGATGCTCTGCAGCACCGTGCGGAAGGCACGCGCCATCTCCACCCGGTAGATCGCCCATACCGCGCGCAGGTTCATGGCTCTTGCCTCAGAAGACTGACGAAAATCTCTTCGAGCGAGCTGTTCTTGGTGTCGAGATCGCGGAACTGGACGCCGGCCGCCTCGAGGTCGCGGATCAGCGAGGCGACGCCCGGACGGTCGCTCTGGTTGTCGTAGGTGTAGGTGAGCTGGCTGCCGTCGCCCGACAGCTCCAGCGCATAGCGCGACAGGCTCTCCGGCAAGGCGGCGAGCGGCGCGCGTAGCTCCAGCTTCATCTGCTTGCGGCCAAGCTTGCGCATCAGCTCGGCCTTGCCCTCGACCAGGATGATCTCGCCCTTGTTGATGACGCCGACGCGGTCAGCCATCGCCTCGGCTTCCTCGATGTAATGCGTGGTGAGGATGATGGTGACGCCGTCCTCGCGCAGGCGCCTGACCATCGCCCACATGTCCTGGCGCAGCTCGACGTCGACGCCGGCCGTCGGTTCGTCGAGGAAAAGCACGCGCGGCTCGTGCGACAGGGCCTTGGCGATCATCAGACGGCGCTTCATGCCGCCCGACAGCGTGATCGCCTTGGAATCCTTCTTCTCCCAGAGCGACAGGTCGCGCAGCACCTTCTCGACGAAATCCTTGTTCGGCGGCTTGCCGAACAAGCCGCGGCTGTAGTTCACCGTCGCCCAGACCGTCTCGAAGGCGTCGATGGTGAGTTCCTGCGGCACCAGCCCGATCAGGCTGCGCGCGGCGCGGTAATCCCGGCTGATGTCGTGGCCGTCGACCGTGACGCTGCCCGACGAGCGGTTGACGATGCCGCAGACGATCGAGATCAGCGTCGTCTTGCCGGCGCCGTTCGGCCCGAGCAGCGCAAAAATCTCGCCGCGCTCGATATCGAGATTGATTTCCTTCAATGCCTTGAAGCCGGTGGCATAGGTTTTCGTGACACCGGAGATCGAGATGATGGATGACATGCTGAAAAACGGCCGGCTGGAAATTGTGACCTGATATAGGTCGGTTGCCGTTTTATGCAAACCGGCATTCGATGCCGCTCCTGACAGCTCTGGACAGTGGGTCCTGACCGACCAGTATTCGGGTCCCGGCGGCTGGAGAGCCGGCGCTGGCGGCAGCTTCTTTCTCCCCGTAAACGGCATATGCGCTAAGATAGCGCTGGCATGCTTGAAACTTGCGCTTTCGTGGTGGCTCACCGACGATGTCGCGGGGCATGGAGATTTAGGCGCAGGGTCGCCAGGGGCGGCTGAGTAAAGATCGCAGCGATCAGGGAGGCGACGATCTGGCGGCTAGCGCGCCACAGCAGCGGGCACCCTCGCTCAAGGGGGCGCGGGAGATCAGCCGGCACCTCTCCTTTCGCCAATCTCCTGACGGTCGCTATTGTAAGGCTGCCCATCCTCCCAGCTTGACGCCCTTCGCTCCCGCGCCCTAAGCCCGGTCTCCACCCCAACAGGAGACCCCACCCAAATGGCAGGCACGGTCGAAGGCGAGAAGATCGACGTTTCCTTCAGCGGCAAGCGCTGCATCCATTCGCGCAATTGCGTGCTCGGCAACCCGCATGTCTTCGTGCCCAACGCGCCGGGCGAGTGGATCCATCCCGATGCCGCGAGCGTAGAACGGGTGGTGGCGCTGGCGGAGAACTGCCCGTCGGGCGCCGTCACCTACAAGCGCAAGGATGGCGGGCCGCAGGAGAAGCCGCCTGTGGTCAACACGGTGCGCGTGCGCGAAAACGGCCCGCTGGCGGTGCATGCCGAGATCGTGCTGGGTGACCAGACGTTCTTGCGCGGCACGCTCTGCCGCTGCGGCGCCTCGCAGAACAAGCCCTTCTGCGACAACAGCCACATCAAGGCCGGCTTCACCGCCACCGGCGAGCCGCCGCTGAAGGAAGCGCAGGTGCTGGACGCGCGGGACGGCCCGCTGACCGTAACCCCGACCAGCAACGGACCGCTGAAGGTCGAAGGCAATGCCGAGCTCGTCACCGGCACGGGGCATACGATCGCCCGCACGACCAAGGTGTTCCTCTGCCGCTGCGGGCATTCGGCGAACAAACCGTTCTGTGATGGATCGCACAAAAGAGTGGGGTTTGTCGGGTAGATAGTTGCGAAGGCCGGCTCGAGGCCCCCCTCTCTGCCCTGCCGGGCATCTCCCCCTCAAGGGGGGAGATTGGCAGTTCAAGCGCCTCGCTCCTTTCTACAACGTTGGCGATTGGCGAAAGCCGGCGTGACATCCGATCTCCCCCCTTGAGGGGGAGATGGCCGGCAGGCCAGAGAGGGGGGCCTCGCGCCGATGTCTCAAAGCTTGGGTCCCTCTCCCCACTTTGTCGGGCGAGGAACTTGCGCCCCTTGGCCCATCCCTCCAACCTTTATCCGGCAGCCCGTATCGGCTAAGGGCTTCGCGAAGCCCTCGACCCCGGACTGCCCGCAAAAATGACTGCCAAGCCTCACCCCCTCTTCCTCGGCATCGACACCGGCGGCACCTACACCGATGCGGTGCTGTGGTCGGAGGAGGGCGGACCCAAGGGCAAGGTCCTGGCCAAGGCGAAATCGCTGACCACGCGTCACGATCTCGCCGTCGGCATTTCCGGCGCGGTCGACGCGGTGCTTCAGCAATCCGCCACCGATCCGGCCGCGATAAAACTCGTCTCGATGTCCACGACACTTGCCACCAACGCGCTGGTCGAGGGCCAGGGCGGGCGCGTGGCGCTCGTCATGATCGGCTTTTCCGAGGCCGACCTTGCCCGCGACGGGTTGAAGACGGCGCTGGGCACCGACCCGGTGGTGTTCTGCCCCGGCGGACACGACGTGCACGGCAATGCCGCCAAGCTCGACCTTTCCGGCCTCGAGGCGGCGTTGCCGGAATTGGGCGGCTCGGTTTCGGGCTTCGCCGTCTGCGCCTATTTCGCCACCCGCAATCCGGCGCATGAGCTGGCGGCCCGCGACCTGATCCGCGAGAAGACCGGCTTTCCGGTCACAGCAAGCCATGAATTGTCGGCCAAGCTCGGCGGCCCGCGCCGCGCGCTTACCACGCTGCTCAACGCCCGCCTGATCTCGATGATCGACCGGCTGGTCGCGGCGACCGAAGGGTTTCTGGCCAAGCGCGGCATCGCGGCACCCCTGATGGTGGTGCGCGGCGACGGCGCGCTGGTCTCGGCCGCCTTTGCCCGACAGCGGCCTATCGAGACGATCCTCTCGGGCCCGGCTGCCTCTCTTGTCGGCGCCCGCCACATGACCGGGCTGGACGACGCCATGGTCTCGGATATCGGCGGCACCACCACGGACGTCGCCGTGCTCGACGGCGGCCGCCCGCGCCTCGATCCGGAAGGCGCCACCGTCGGCGGCTTCCGCACCATGGTCGAAGCGGTCGCCATGCGCACCTTCGGCCTTGGCGGCGACTCGGAGGTCACGCTGGAAGACGGCGCGCTCGATCCGAAAATCCTGCTCGGGCCGCGCCGCCTGGTGCCGCTGGCGCTGGCCGGCATGGCGCATGGCGAGGCAGTCACCGCCGAGCTGGAA
>NZ_RZSA01001320.1:0-1449 GCF_003998075.1 Mesorhizobium sp. M2A.F.Ca.ET.037.01.1.1
AGACCAATGGCATCGTGGAACGCTTCCACAAGACGGTGCTGGACGAGTTCTACCGGGTCGCCTTCAGGAAGAAGATCTACGGCTCGATCGAGGAGCTGCAGGCCGATTTGGATGAATGGGTCAGAAGCTACAATGAGGAGCGCCCACATCAGGGCCGCTGGTGCTTCGGCAAGACGCCGATGCAGACCTTCCTTGACACGGCCCCGCTGGCGAAGGAAATGATCGCTGCCTGATCCCATCGGACAGGCAAAACGGACCATTCTCAGACGCCAACTGTCCGATCAAGTGCAAACTTCTACAATTACGTGCACTGCCGGCCGAGCGCTATGTCTACGCCGAATGGCGCATCCGCCGCGCCGGCCTCGACTATCATGTCGAGATCGACCGGCACTATTACTCGGTCCCCTGGCGCTTCGCGCGCGAACAGGTCGAAGCGCGCATCACGGCCATCGAGCTGTTCCGCAAGGGCGAGCGGATCGCTGTCCACCGGCGCTCCAGCGGCAACGGAAAGCACAGCACCGTGCCCGAGCACATGCCGTCGGCGCATCGGCGCTTCGCCGACTGGACGATCGAGCGGATCAGCCGGGAAGCCTCAGCCATCGGCTCCGACGCGGCGCTGCTCGTCGAGAAGATCCTGGCCGATCGGCCGCACCCCGAGCAGGGCTTCCGCGCCTGTCTGGGCATCATCCGCCTGGCCAGGGACTTTGGCCGGGAAAGGGTCAATGCCGCCTGCGGCCGCGCGCTCGAGATCGGCGCGCGGACCTACGGCTCAGTGCGCTCCATCCTCGACAACCGTCTCGACCAGGCGCCGGCGTCGCCCACGGCGTCGGCCAAGCCGATCGACCATCCCAACATCCGTGGTCCCCGCTACTACCACTGAGAAGGAGAACGACATGCTTACTCATCCCACCCTCGACCGGCTGAACGCCATGGGCTTAACCGGCATGGCCCGGGCATTCGACGAACTGGCCGCCAATGGCGAGGCCGAACAGCTCAGTCACGCCGAATGGCTCGGCCTGCTCATCGACCGGGAATGGAGCTCGCGCTACGACCGCAAGCTCGCCGCCCGCCTGCGCTTTGCAAAACTGCGCCATCAGGCAGCCCCCCGAGGATGTCGACTATCGCTCAGAGCGCGGCCTCGACCGCGCTCTGTTCCTCAAGCTCATCGCCGGCGACTGGATCGACGCCCATGACAATCTGGCCATTTGCGGGCCGTCAGGCGTCGGCAAAAGTTGGCTGGCCTGCGCGCTTGGCCACAAGGCCTGCCGCGACGATCGCTCCGTTCTCTATCAGCGCGTGCCGCGCCTGTTCGCCAATCTGTCGCTCGCCCGCGGCGACGGCCGCTACGCGCGGTTCACACGCAAGCTCGGCAGCGTCCAGTTGTTGATTCTTGACGATTGGGGCCTGGAGCCGCTCGACGACCAGGCCCGTCACGACCTCCTCGAAATC
>NZ_RZSA01001321.1:0-1448 GCF_003998075.1 Mesorhizobium sp. M2A.F.Ca.ET.037.01.1.1
GCCACCGCCTGTCCAGTGTCGTCATGCGCATGGATGCCGAGATGGTCGCCCGGGATGCCGCCGGCGATCACCTTGCCGACGATTTCGCGCACTTCCGAGGGCTGCGTGCCGCCATTGGTGTCGCACAGCACCACCCAGCGGGCTCCGGCTTCATAGGCGGTCCTGGCGCAGGCCAGCGCGTAATCGGGATTGGCCTTGAAGCCGTCGAAGAAATGCTCGCAGTCGACCATCGCCTCCTTGCCGGCGGCCACCGCCGTCTCGACCGAGGCCTTGATGGACTCCAGATTCTCCTCGTTGGTGCAGCCGAGCGCCACACGGACATGATAGTCCCAGCTCTTGGCGACAAAGCAGATGGCGTCAGACTTCGACTGCACCAGCGCCGCCAGCCCCGGATCGTTGGAGGCCGAGACCCCGGCACGCTTGGTCATGCCGAAGGCGACGAATTTCGCGCTTTCCGTCCGCTTCTTCTGAAAGAAGGCGGTGTCGGTCGGGTTGGCGCCCGGATAGCCGCCCTCGACATAGTCGATCCCGAACGCGTCGAGCAGTTTTGCGATGGCGATCTTGTCCTCGACGGAAAAGTCGATGCCCGGCGTCTGCTGGCCGTCGCGCAGAGTGGTGTCGAAGAGATAGAGGCGTTGTTTCTTCATGGCGATAGCTCGAAATGCCGGGATCCTTCGCGCGCCCCTCTGTCCTGCCGGACATCTCCCCCACTTGGGGGGAGATTGGACGGCACTTCGGCTTTCGCCAATCCCCAGCGTTGCAGGAGAAGCGGCAGGGCCGAAGCTGCTGATCTCCCCCCAAGTGGGGGAGATGGCCGGCAGTCCAGAGGGGGGCGCCGTAGAGCACGAACCTGCATCATTATTTCCCTGCAAACCGATCCGTGGCCCGGATCAGCCGATCCAGAATCCCCGGCTCGGAATAGGCGTGGCCAGCGCCTTCGATGAGGTGGAAATCCGCCTTCGGCCAGGCCTTGTGCAGCGCCCAGGCATATTTCGCCGGGCACGGCATGTCGTAGCGGCCGTGGACGATGGTGCCGGGAATGTCCTTCAGTTTCCAGGCGTCGCGGAGCAGTTGCCCTTCCTCCAGCCAGCCGGCATGGACGAAATAGTGGTTCTCGATGCGGGCGAAGGCGATGGCGTAGTCATCCTGGCCGAACGGATCGCTGGTCTCGGGTTCGGGAAGCAGCGTGATCGTCTCGCCCTCCCAGATGCTCCAGGCGCGGGCGGCCTCCACTTGGCGCGCGCGGTCGGAGCCGACCAGCCGCTTGCGGTAAGCGGCCATCATGTCGCCGCGCTCGGCCTCGGGGATCGGCGCGAGAAAACGCTCCCATTTGTCGGGAAACATCTCGGAGACGCCGAACTGATAATACCATTCGAGCTCGGCCCGGGTGAGCGTGTAGATGCCGCGCACGATGAGCTCGCTGACGCGCTCGGGATGCGTCTCGGCAT
>NZ_RZSA01001322.1:0-1445 GCF_003998075.1 Mesorhizobium sp. M2A.F.Ca.ET.037.01.1.1
GCTGTTTCCAGACCAGATAGTCGACTACTTAACGGCGACTCTCCATGGCGATTTTGGCTACAGCTTCAAGTTTAGGGGCCGGCATGTCTCTGACCTGATTTTGGAGCGCTTGCCGGCCACCATCGCCTTGGTCGGTCTAGCCCAATTCATCGCCATCCTGTGCGGGGTTATGCTTGGTGTATATGCCGGTTGGCGCAGAGGAGGAGCCGTCGACCAAATCGCCACGGGAGCCTCTCTCGCGCTCTATTCGACGCCATCTTTCTGGCTCGGCATGCTCCTGGTAGTGATCTTCAGCACGGTATTGGGGTGGCTTCCTGGCTACGGTGCATACTCGCCTGGCGCTATCAGTGGTTCTCTTGATGGGTTGCTTGATTACTTGCGGCATCTCGCGCTTCCGGTCACGGCGGTGGCCCTTGGACTCATCGGCCAATACGTTGTGGGCGCTCGTGCTGCGATGAGCGACGTTGTCACCGAGGACTACATGGTGACCGCTCGGGCCAAGGGGCTCACCAATGGTCAGATGCTGATGCGTCATGCCTTTCGTAATGCGATGTTGCCCGTCGTAACGCTGATTACCCTTAATCTTGGCTACGTGGTTGCCGGTGCCATTACCGTCGAAAGCGTATTCGCTTGGCCAGGGATAGGAAACCTCACGGTCGACGCGCTCAATGCGCGAGATTATCCGGTCCTTCAAGGGATATTCTTGTTGCTCGGTGCTTCGATCGTCGTCGCGAACCTCGCAGCCGATCTTGCCTACAGCCTTCTTGATCCACGAGTTCGGCAATGAGCAATAGTACTGTTCAATCTCTCTCGCGTATCCGGGCGCGAGCTATCAGGGGCTTTCTATCCCAATTTCTTGGCTATGGCGGGGCTAAGCTTGGCCTGTTTTGTCTGGTATTATTTCTTGGTATGGCAGCGATGCCCAATATTCTGGTGGGTCCGCTTCAGACTGCGATTAACGCAACCGGCGATTTCCTCGCACCACCATCAAGCCAGCATTTTCTGGGGACAGACGAAGTTGGGCGGGACGTGCTCAACCTGGTCGTCCATGGTGCCCGAATCTCGCTTACAATCGCGCTGCTGGCGACCGTCATCAGCCTCGTCGTCGGCACTTCGGTAGGTATCACCGCTGGCTACTACGGTGGCAGGGTTGACGTCTGGCTGATGCGCCTGACGGATTTCTTTTTCGTCATGCCGTCCTTCGTGCTGGCGCTGGTCATCACACCCGTGGTTCTTGAGGTGATGGGGCGCGGTGGAGACATCCTCGGCTTTCGTCCTTCTCTTTTCGTGATCCTTGTCGTTATCGGCATGACAAGCTGGGCGTTCGTTGCGCGTATCGTTCGCAGTCAGACACTGTCGCTTAAAGAGCGAACATTCATTGATCGCGCACGCGTTGTGGGCAGCAGCAATTTCAGCATCATGGTGCGGCATATCCTCCCCAATGT
>NZ_RZSA01001323.1:0-1443 GCF_003998075.1 Mesorhizobium sp. M2A.F.Ca.ET.037.01.1.1
AACAGAGCATCGCAGAGAAGCGCACCGTCGAGCTGGCGTGAGGTTACCCGATCAGCGGTAGCGCCAGCCCCCTCATCCGGCCGCTTCGCGGCCACCTTCTCCCCGGCGGGGAGAAGAGATTGGCGCCGGCACCGAAAGCCTCCTCTCCCCGCCGGGGAGAGGTCAGCCGAGCGAAGCGGAGGCTGGGTGAGGGTGAGTCTGGGCCAGTTCGCAACTGACGGCACTTGTAAGTGGGAGGAACACATGGCTGCGGTCTAGGAGAGCCTGCTCGAAACTTACACAGATTCCGACGCGCTGGCGCTCGCCGCCCTGGTGAAGCGCGGCGAGGTCGCCCCCGCTGAGCTCGTTGAAGCGGCGATCACCATGATCGAACGCCTCAACGCATCGCTCAATGCTGTCATCCACCGCCTCTACGACATGGCGCGCGCCCAGGCGGCGACGGTGGACAGGAACGCACCCTTCGCCGGCGTGCCCTATCTGCTCAAGGAGCTCGCCTCGTCCTGGAAAGGCGCGCCTCTTACCAACTCCTGCCGCTACCTGAAGGACTTCGTCGCCGATTCCGACAGCGAAGTGGTGCGCCGCATCAAGGCCGCCGGGCTCGTCCTCGTCGGTAAATCCAACGCGCCGGAAAACGGCTGGTCGATCACCACCGAGCCAAAACTTTACGGCGCGACGAAAAACCCGTGGAAGCAAGGCATCACGCCGGGCGGATCGAGCGGCGGCGCTGCCGCCGCGATCGCTTCGCGCATGGTGCCGATCGCCGAGGCCAGCGACGGCGCAGGCTCGATCCGCGTGCCGGCTTCCTGCTGCGGCATTGTCGGCCTGAAGCCTTCGCGCGGCCGCGTCAGCCTCGCGCCCTACGGCGACTATTGGTATGGCGGCGCCTATTTCCTCTGCTGCTCACGCACCGTGCGCGACACCGCCGCCTATCTCGACGCGGTGGCCGGCGCCCTGCCCGGCGACGCCTACACCCCGCCGGTTCCGGCGGAAAGCTGGCTGAACCTCTCCGCACGGGCGCCGAAGAAGCTGCGCATCGGCTTTACCGTCACGCCGCCGAACGGCGCCGCGATAGATCCTGAAGTCAAGCAGACCGTGCTTTCCACGGTCGCCCTGCTCGAACGCCTCGGCCACGACGTCGAGGAGCATGACATGCCGCTCGACGCCGATGCCGCGTGGAAGACCTACACCGACATGACCAACGTGCAGACGGCCGCCACCTTCGGCTTCCTCGAAACGCTGGTCGGCCGCCCCGTGACACCGAACGATCTCGAGCCGGTGACCTGGGCGGTCATCGAGCGCGGCCGCGCGACCAGCGGCATCAAACATGTTTCCGACGTCGAGCAACTGAGGCTGATCGGCCGCGATATCGTCGGCGACCTAAACCCCTATGACATCTTCATCACCCCGACGCTGACGCAGCTGCCGCGCCCGCTCGGCTACTAC
>NZ_RZSA01001324.1:0-1443 GCF_003998075.1 Mesorhizobium sp. M2A.F.Ca.ET.037.01.1.1
GCCGATTGGGGCTTGCTGGCGATCGAAGCGGCGCGGGCGTCGACTTGCGCCGCTTTCGACGCGACCTTGGACACGGTGACCCGCTCGCCCTCGTCCGCGTGCTCGACACTGTCGGAAACCGGTCCCGCCATCATCGAAGCGGAGTTGCCTGGGCCATGCGCGGAGTCGGGACCGGTATCGAGCTGCTCGATGACGTCCTCGTCGCCGACTTCGGTCAGCACCGTCTCGACCTCTTCGTCGTCGACGCCGAGATAGGCGGCGATGACGCGCGGATCGGTACGGACCGATTGCGGATTGCCGTCGGAAATCTTGCGGCCGTATTCGAGCACCACGACGTGATCGGAAATCTGCATGACCACCGACATGTCGTGCTCGATGAGCAGGATAGACGTGCCGGTGTTGTTCTTGATGTCCATCAGCAGGTCGTTCAGCGCCGCCGATTCCTTCGGGTTGAGGCCGGCGGCCGGCTCGTCCAGGCACAAAAGCTCCGGCCCTGTGCACATGGCGCGCGCGATTTCCAGGCGCCGCTGCGCGCCGTAGGGCAGATCGCCGGCCGGATCGTCGGCGCGATCGATAAGGTCGGCCTTTTCCAGCCAGTGCCTGGCGAGGTCGATCGACTCGGCTGACGCCTGGCGGTAGCTCGGAAAGCCGAACAGGCCAAGGAAGGTATAGCCCGAAGCCTTCATCAGCTTGTTGTGCTGCGCCACCAGAAGGTTTTCCAAGAGCGTCATGCCGGAGAACAGGCGGATGTTCTGGAAAGTGCGCGCCACCTTGGCGCGCGCCGGGATCTCGTGGTTGGGCAGGCGCTCGAGCAGGTAGGTCGAGCCGTCACGCCTGTTCAGCGTCAGCATGCCTTCCGACGGCTTATAGAAGCCTGTGATGCAGTTGAACACGGTTGTCTTGCCGGCGCCGTTCGGTCCGATCAACGCGGTGATCTCGCCGCGCCTGGCCTGGAAGGACAGGTCGCCGATGGCGACCAGGCCTCCGAACTTCATCGACAAATGCTCGACCTGCAGGATGAAGTCGTTTGCAGAAGCTTGCGCGTTCATCAGCCGTGCCCCTCCTTGGTGAAGGACGCCGAGACCGCTCTTCGTTCTTTCAGGAAGGCCGTCGGTTCTCGACTGCCGACGAAGCCGCGCGGCTTCCACAGCATGACGATGACCATGGCCATGCCGAACAGCAGCATGCGGTAGAGTTCCGGTGTGAAGTCGGGTCCGAACACAGCCTTGAGGAAGTCAAGTTCGCGCAGGATCTCGGTGCCGCCGATCATGACCAGCGCCGCCACGGCAATGCCGCCCAGCGAACCCATGCCGCCGAGAACGACGATGGCAAGGATGATCGCCGATTCGAGGAAGACGAAGGATTCAGGGCTGACGAAACCCTGGCGGGCTGCGAAGAACGAGCCGGCAAAGCCGCCGAACATGGCGCCGGTGGCGAACGCCG
>NZ_RZSA01001325.1:0-1439 GCF_003998075.1 Mesorhizobium sp. M2A.F.Ca.ET.037.01.1.1
GATTCCTGGGACTCTACCGGCATCTCGATGACGCCCTTCTTCAGCTCGGCGCGGGTGAGATCCAGCTCGCTCTTGATCGAGCCTGCGGTGCGGCGCATCTCCTCGGTCGCGTCGGCAAAGCGACGGGTTGCCGAATCGACGACCTCGGCGATCGCGGTGCGGATCTTCTCCGCCGATTCCATCGTGCGGCCCTCGGCGGTCTGCATCGTCTGGCCGACGAGGCTCTCGAAGGAACGCATCACCTTCTCGAGGTCTTCCGACTTCTTGACCAGGCCGACGGCGAGGTCCTCCAGCGAGGACTGGCGCTCCAGCGTGTGCTCGAGATTGCTTTGCGCGGAGCTGAGCAGGTTCGAGGCGCTGGAAAGCAGCCGGCTGTGCTCGTCGAACTTGGTCGCGATCGCGGCCACCTCGCGCAGCGTCGCCGATGACAGGTCGGTGAGCCGCGTCGTGTTGGAATCGACCAGACGCGCCGAGCTGGCGAAGGTCTGGGCGGCCTTCTCCGTGGTCGAGGCGAAGCTCTGCGTGCTGCCGGAAAGCCGCTCCTCGACCTGGCCGAGATTGACGGCAGCCTGCTCGATAAGCTGGCCGAGCTGCGCGCTGGAGGTCGTCATGCGGCCAATGAGGTCGGCCACGCTGTCGGCAAGCGAGGAACGCGCGCCTTCGACGGCCGACAGCGTTTCGGCCGTGCGGCTGGCGAGAGCATTGACGAGGTTCGTGTTCTCGCTGCGCAGCTTCTCGGCCGCGCGTTCGGTAACCTCTTCCATGCTGCGCTGCAGTTCGGAGCCGCCCTGGGCGAAGCGCTCGACCAGCGGCTTGGCCGTCTCGTCGAGGATCTTCGCCATCTCGGCCGAACGCGCCGCGAGCATGGTGTTGAGCTCGCGGGTGTTGGCGCCGATCGTGCGCGCGGCCTCGTTGGTGCTCTGGCCGATATGCTGGCCGACCGCCGTGAAGGTCTCGGCGATGACGTTGGCGCGCGAGATCAGCTGAGCCTCGGCGCTGGAGACCTGCTCGCTGAGCTTCTGGCCCATCGTCTCGGCGGTGTAGGCGAGGCGGTTTTCCACGCTCGCGACCTGGTCCTCGACGCGCGCGGCGGCAGCCGCGGCGCTCGCGGCAATCCGCTCGTCGGCGCCGGACAGCGCCTGCTCGATCTCGCGGGCATGCACGGCGAGCTCCTGGCCGGTCTGGCGGGCGCGGTCGGCGACACGCTGCTCGGTGGCGGCGAAGGCGCCGACGATCGTGTCGGCATGCTCGCCGATCGTCGAGCTGGTCGAAGCGATGCGCGACACCAGGCGGTTGTCGGCGTCGTCGAAGATGCGGCCGATCTCGCCGGCGCGGGCGGAAAGCGCTTCCGAGCCCTCGGCGATGCGCGCCATGAGCTGCTGGTCGGCGCCGTCGAAGATGCGGCCGAGATCGGAGGCGCGGGCGGCCAGCGCTTCGGC
>NZ_RZSA01001326.1:0-1434 GCF_003998075.1 Mesorhizobium sp. M2A.F.Ca.ET.037.01.1.1
TCCCTTCCGCGCACGCCACCATCCGCGATCTTTCCGGCGGCCAGCGGCAGGGCGTCGCGATCGCCAGGGCGACGCACTGGGCAAGCAAGCTGATCCTGCTCGACGAGCCGACGGCCGCGCTCGGCGTCGCCGAGACCGCCAGGGTGGAGGCGATCGTTCAGTCGCTCAAGCAGCGCAATGTCGGCATCCTGATCATCAGCCACAGCCTCGATCAGGTGTTCAAGCTGTCGGACCGCATCTGCGTCCTGAGGCGCGGCAAGCAGATCGGCGTGCGCGAGACCAGGAAGACCGACAAGAACGAGATCATCGCGATGATCACGGGCCTGCAGCAGCAGTAGCTGCGGAGCACCTGGCCGGTTTAGGCAACGAGATTGCGGCTGGACGCCTGCGCGGCAGGCTCCGCAAAATTGGCTTCGAGCCAAGCGATGGCGCCAGCCACGTCTTCGATGGCGAAGCGGGCGGCCGTCTCGCCCTGCGGCTTCACGCGGATCGAGATTCCGCCCGCGGCATTGACCGTCTCGAAGCCGTTCTCGTCGGATGTGTCGTCGCCGAGGAACACCGGACGCCGGCCGGTGAAAGGTTCGAGCTGCATGAAGCGGCGGATCGCGGCGCCCTTGGCGGCTTCGAGCGGCATCAGCTCGACGCCGGCATTGCCGGCGATCACGCGGTAGCCCTTGGGCAGGCGCTCAAGCGCTGCCTCGACCAGCTCCGTCGCCCGCGCCAGAAGCTGCGGCGCGGCTCTCGTATGTATGGCGAGCACCGGCCCCTTGCGTTCGACATAGACGGCCTGGCTTGCCAGCTCGAGTTCAATCTCGTCGGCGAGCGCCGCCATATCCGCCGGTTCGTCCGCGGCCTCGATCGGTCCGTCCGGGAGAAGCCTGTGCTCCAGCCCGTAGAGGCCGGCGATCCTGAGCTTCAACGGATCGAACAGATGGTCCACGGCCGCGATCGAGCGGCCGGTGATGAAGGCGAGCGCGCCGTCCAGGCGCGGCTCGATCGTCTGCAGAAGAACCCGCAACTCCTCGCTGACCGAGACGGCGTCGGGATGCGCAGCGTGCTCCAGCAAGGTGCCGTCGATGTCGAGGAAAAGCGCCCACCGTCCCGCGGGAAGCGGCGGGGTAAGGTCTGCCTGGATGTTCATCTAAATCCCACTGCCTGTTTGCGTTCGAACATGGAAACGACATTGTCGCCGGTGGGGCCTGCCGGCCGCTCGTATAAGGCCGTGACCCGATCCAGGTCGCCGCGCTTCCTCAGCCGCGCCGCGTCGAGCAGCATGCTGCCGGCCCAGCGATAGACATTGTTGTCGCGCACGATGTCGCGCATGCGCCGCATGCGCTCATGCTGCTCGTCCGGCCCCATGGTCAGCGCCTGCAGCATCGCCTCGCTCATCATCGCCGCGTCGTAAGGATTGACGATCAGCGCCTCCAGCAGCTC
>NZ_RZSA01001327.1:0-1433 GCF_003998075.1 Mesorhizobium sp. M2A.F.Ca.ET.037.01.1.1
CGGCATTGGGAATGATGTCGAGCTTGATCTGGTCCTTGTGCGCCTTGTTGAAGGCGTCGACGATGCGCGGCATGAAGTTCGAGCCGTCGGCGCGCACCCAGATGTTGGCGGTCTCGGCGGACGCCGCCTGCAGGCCGCCGCCGATGACGGCAGCGGCAAGCATCAGCTTGGCAAGCATGGTCTTCACGTTACTCCTCCTCATGGTTCTCCTCCCAGTTTTGGCCACGCCGCCCGGCGGATGCGGGCGCGTGGCCGCGTTGCTTCATTCCGCCCCGCATGACTGACGCACCACCAGCCGGCACGGCAGTTTCCTGATGCCCGGCGCGGCCGGCTGGCCGTCGACGAGCGAAAGCAGGGCGAGCCCGGCCTCGCGGCCGAGCGTCGAAAGATTCATGTCGACGGAGGTGAGCGGCGGGCGCGTCGCCTCGGCCACGATCTGCCAATTGTCGAAGCCGATGACGCCGACATCCTCGGGCACGCGAATGCCGCGCTCGCGCAGCGCGTCGATGACGCCGCGGGCGATCTGGTCGTTGCCGCAGAAGACGCCGTCCGGCCACCCTTCCCTGCCCGCCTTACCGAACAGTTTTGCCACTGCATCATGACCCCAGGCTTCCGACCAGGCGCCGAGGAGCGGCTCGCGCACGGCGAGGCCGTTCTCCTTCAGGACATCGCGATAAGCCTCGGCGCGCGCGTGCACCACGGCAAAACTCGCCGGTCCGCTGACATGGGCGATGCGCCGGCGGCCCAGCCGCAGAAAATGCTCGACCGCCAGCCGCGCGCCGTCGGCATCGTCTGAGACGAGGCCGACCGCGCCGGGATCGGGCTGGGTGAAAGCATAGACGACAGGAATGCGCAGATTGGAGAGATCGACCGGCAGATGGCGGTCGATGCGCTTTCCCGTGGCGACGATGCCGTCGACGCGCTTGTCGAGCATGGCCTCGACATGCAGCTGGCCGAGCCGCTGGTCGTCCTCGACATTGCACAGGAACACCGACACGCCCTTGTCGACCAGCGCATCCGAGACACCGGCCATCAGCGGCAGCGAAAAGCGGCCATAGGTATCGTTGGTGAGCAGCCCGACGGTGAAGGAGCGTTTCCTGAGCAGGCTCTGCGCCAGGCTGTTCGGCCGGAAGCCGAGCAGCCGCGCCGTCTCGCGGATGCGCTCGCGCGTCTCCGCCGTCATCCGCCCCTGCCCGTTCAACGCCTTGGACGCCGTCGCGACGCTCACGCCTGCCGCGGCCGCCACCTCGCGCAGCGTGACCGGCGGCTTGGCGGAAACAGGCGCTGGTTCGGCGTCGGAAGGCATGGGCGCGGCGGATCCCTTGACTGGGAAAAGGTTTTCTCTTACCGCCCTGCGCGGTGATGACGGGTGAGGTCAGGCGGGCGCGAGGCGGGTTGGGAAAAGGTTTTCTCAGGGGGGAAGAGTAGGGGAA
>NZ_RZSA01001328.1:0-1431 GCF_003998075.1 Mesorhizobium sp. M2A.F.Ca.ET.037.01.1.1
GTACCGGTCTGCGCGACGGTTGCCGAGGTGACGGTCACGCGCTTGACGAGCCCTGTGTCCGGCAATTCGAACTCGACGTTGTGCAAGTCGATCTGGCGTATCGAGTCCTCGCGCACGGCATCCAGCGCGTCGTTGACGCTTGCGAACGCCGCCGCCGACACTTTCTCCGGGTCGACAAGCCCGTTTTCGTTGCGCAGCGCCGCCGTCCAGTCACCGCCGCCGGAAGGCATGGCCGCCACGACGATGTGGGCGTTGGAGAATCTGGCGCTGGTCAGCCGGACATCGCCGGAAAGCAGCGGCAGCAGGCGCATGCCGAAACGCACCCGCCCGATATCGGCCATCGGCTTGCCGTCAGCCGTCTTGAGGCTGACATCGTTCACCTGCAGGGCAATGAAGCTCGATCCGTCCAGCGTCAGCCGCGCCGCGCCGACGGTGACATTGACATCGACCCCTGCCAGCTTCTCGATGGCGGTCTCCGCCTCGGCCCGGAGCCGTTCCGTGCCGATGCCCGAGGCCCCCAGGACATAGACGCCCGCCGCCGCCAGAAGCACGAGTGCGCAAAGCCCGGCAAACACGCGGCCGAGGACGCGGAAGCGCCGCCGCACCACCGCGCGGCCAAGCGGCGGCACGCTGCAAGCGGACGGGAGCTTCGCCAGGTCGGTGATCTCGTCACGCCTGAACCTGATCTTCTCGTGCTGCGGGTCTTCCTGATCCAAGTAATCTTCCGTTGTGACGAACTCGTCATGGACGAATCCCCGCCTCACGTTATATCGATGCGTTCCCACGCGTAACCGCAAACAAGGGCATCGATATGGCTGATCTCGAGGTCGGCGACGCAGCGCCTCAATTCGATCTTCCGCGTGACGGCGGCGGCTCCCTCAGTCTCGCCGCGCTCCGGGGCAAACCCATTGTACTCTACTTCTACCCGCAGGACGACACCACAAGCTGCACCAGCGAGGCGATCGGCTTCTCGCAGTTGAAGCCGGAGTTCGAGAAGGCCGGCGCCGAAGTGATCGGGCTGTCCCCCGATAGCGTGAAGAAACACGACAAATTCAAGGCGAAGCACGATCTCACCGTCGATCTCGTCGCCGACGAGGAGCGCAAGGTGATCGAGGCCTATCATTTGTGGGTCGAGAAGACGATGTACGGGCGCAACTATATGGGTGTCGAACGCGCCACCTTCCTGATCGGCAAGGATGGGCGCATTGCCCGCGTCTGGCGCAAGGTTCGCGTCAAGGGCCATGCCGAAGAAGTGCTCGAGGCCGTGCGCGCGCTCTGAGCGTCGCCAACCCCCACCAAAGCAATCGACAATTATGGTCGTTACTCGTCAGGTGCCTCGGCCTTCGGCTGCCGCCACGTCCTCCAGGATTTCGAACGATGGCTCGCTTGATCGGCCAGCGCGGCGAGATGGCCACGCAAACCGCGCGCACC
>NZ_RZSA01001329.1:0-1426 GCF_003998075.1 Mesorhizobium sp. M2A.F.Ca.ET.037.01.1.1
GGTGAGCGCGATCGGCAAGGCCGTCGGTCGGCTGGCGGTTCTGGTCGAAACCGCCGATGGCGAAGCCGCCGGCATCCTCGAATTCCACATCGCCATGCTGGAGGACGATGCCTTGAGCGGTCCGGCCCTGGCGGCGATCGGCTCCGGGCAGCCGGCGGACGCCGCCTGGCGCGCGGCGCTCGACCGTGAGATCGCCGGCTACGAAGCGTCGGACCAGGACTATTTCCGCGCTCGCGCCGCCGATCTGCGCGACATCCGCGACCAGGTGCTGCGGGCGCTGAGCGAGGATGGCGAGGCGGCGGCGCCTCCGGGCGCGATCCTCCATGGCGAGGACATCGCGCCGACGCGCTTCCTCGAAACCGATTGGAGCAAGGGCGGCGGCATCGCGCTCAAGCGCGGCAGCACGGCCAGCCATGTCGCCATGCTGGCGCGCTCGCGCGGCGTGCCGATGGTCGTCGGTCTCGGCGCCTTGGCCGCACCGCCCGCGGGCGACGCGCTGCTCGATGCCGAACACGGCGCGATCATTTTCTCACCATTGCCGGCCGAGGTCGAAACCTTCCGCCAATCGGCCTCCTCCTTCGCCGACCGCCAGGGCGCGGCGCGGACATTCCTGACGGCGCCGGCGGTGACCAAGGCCGGCACCGCGGTGCGCGTGCAGGTCAACATCGCCTACCCTTCGGATGTGGAAGGCATCGATATCGAGACCTGCGACGGCGTCGGCCTGATGCGAACGGAATTCCTGTTCGGCAAGACACTGCCGGACGAGGAGACGCAATACCACGCCTACCGCAAGGTGCTGGAATGGGCCGGCGGCAAGCCGGTGACCATCCGCACCGTGGACGCCGGCGGCGACAAGCCGGTGCCGGGTTTCACCGTCGAGGAGACCAATCCGTTTCTCGGCCTGCGCGGCATCAGGCTGTCACTCAAGCGGCTCGACATCTTCTGCGTGCAGATCCGGGCATTGCTGCGCGCCGCCATCCACGGCAATCTGAGGGTGATGTTCCCGATGATCGCCACGCCTGACGAATACAGCCAAGCTGCCGCGCTGTTCGCGCAGGAACAGGCCGCGCTTGTCGCGCAGGGCGTAGCGCA
The DNA here is from genome assembly GCF_003998075.1 of Mesorhizobium sp. M2A.F.Ca.ET.037.01.1.1. Classification (NCBI taxonomy): domain Bacteria; kingdom Pseudomonadati; phylum Pseudomonadota; class Alphaproteobacteria; order Hyphomicrobiales; family Phyllobacteriaceae; genus Mesorhizobium; species Mesorhizobium sp. M2A.F.Ca.ET.037.01.1.1. The sequence continues at coordinate 1,093 of NZ_RZSA01001329.1, forward strand.
CAAGCTGCCGCCGCTCGGCATCATGGTCGAGGTGCCGTCCGTGGCGCTGGCGCCGGAGGATTTCGCCGACGTTGCCTTCTTCTCGATCGGCTCCAACGACCTGACGCAATATGTGATGGCGGCCGCGCGGGACAACGCGGCGGTCGCGCATCTCAATTCCGTTCGCCAGCCGGCGGTGCTGCGGCTGATCGCGGCGCTTGCCGCGTTCGGGCTGGAGAAGGGAATTCCAGTCAGCCTCTGCGGCGATGCCGGTGGCGACCCTGCAACCATCCCGGCGCTGCTCGAGGCCGGTTTGCGCGACCTCTCGGTCGCCCCTGCTCAACTGGCGATGGCC
>NZ_RZSA01000132.1:0-9929 GCF_003998075.1 Mesorhizobium sp. M2A.F.Ca.ET.037.01.1.1
GGAGTGGACGAGGTCCAGCGACGCCACCGCGACGGCCAGGTTGACGCCGGTCTGCGCCTGCACGCTGAGCGGCTCCAGCATGAAGGCGCCGTCGAGGCCGCCGACCAGGAGATTGGCGCCGCCGCCGGTCACGACGGAAGCCTCGGCGTTGACGCCGTAATAGCTGCCGGCGAGGTCGCCCGCCTCATGATGGCGCGTGGCGCCGAGCACCGCCCAGACCAGCTGGCCCTGATGCGTCTGGCCGATGTCGACGCCGAGCTTGGAGATCATGCCGGTGTACTGCTCGGCCGGATCGTGATGATAGGGACGGAAGGTGCAGGACACGCCCTTGTTGGACGTGATGACATAGCCGACGCCGCCGTCGATCGTGCAATCGAGCGTGCCGAGCCGGAGCGTGCCGGCGCTGACTGGGGAAGCGAGGACCGTGGCGGCAAGCGCGGCAGCGGCACAGGCAAGGGATTTGATCATTGGAAAGGTCCTTTCGCGAAAATCTTGGCCCCGGCTTAAACGGTCGAGGTGCAAGGAGCGTTCCGCCGAAAACTTGGCGCGAACATGGCAAAGGTTAACGCACTGCCCTGGGCGGTTAACGGATCGCTATCGGCGTCGCCACGGCGCAACACTGCGGCCGCCGGCGGCGACCGCGCCTGGCGCGAGATGCCCTTCCGTTACAGGCTTCAGCTGGCGTTGCCGCCGGTGCGCGACAGGCCGTCCTTGGCCGGCTGGTAGTTCGGGTCGAGGTGGATCGCCTCGCGGTAGGACTTGGCGGCCCTGACCTTGTCGCCACGGCGCTCGTAGATCAGCGCCTGGTTGGCCCAGGCCTCGGCATTCTTGCCGTCGAGCTTGATGGCCATGTTGAAGTCGGAGAAGGCGTTGTCCTCGTCGCCTGTCGCAAGATAGGAGAGGCCGCGGCCGTTGTAGGGCTCGGCGGCGTCCGGCGCCAGCGAGATGGCGGTCGAGAAGTCCTCGATGGCGAATTTGTGCTGGCCCTGGCTCTGATAGATCAGACCGCGATTGTGGTAGGCGCGCGCATCCGTGGTGTCGAGCTGGATCGCCTTCTGGAAGTCGTTGAAGGCATCCTGGGTGCGGCCCGCCTTACGGTAGAGATTGCCGCGGCCGATATAGGCGGCATCGTAGTTGGCGTTGATCTGGATCGAGCGGTTGTAGTCGGCCAGAGCGGCTTCCTGATTGCCGAGGAAACGCTGAATCAGCGCGCGATTCGAGTAGGCCTGGTAGAAGTTCGGATTGAGCTGGATGGCCTGGTTGAAGTCCTTGAGCGCCGCCTGGTACTGGCCGCCGCGGCCATAGGCCGAGCCGCGCACATTATAGCCCTCGGGATCCTGCGGATTGCGCTGAATGACCGCCGAGAGCGAGGAGATGTTCTCGCTTGAGCCTTGCGCCTTGTCGATCGAGTTGAACTCACCTGTCGGGGCCGTCTGGCATGCTGCAAGCATCAGACCCGAAAGCAGGGCCGCCGTCAGGGCGAAGCCGCGAAAACCGGTTCCACGCTCCACGGTAATAGCGTTCATCTTTGTCCTCACTGCCGCAGCGCCGTCAGTCCGTTCCCTCTCCGACCGGCTCGAATCTATAAACAAAAAGGTGGCGGCGATTCCGCATCGCGCCACCTTCGGTATCCTTCGAAAAGGACGAAAAATAGGCGTTATGAGCGCGGCGAACGCGGCGCGCCACCAGCACCGGCCGGAGCCGGACGCGGGGTCATCGGCAGCAGGCCTTCGCGCTGGGCGCGCTTGCGGGCCAGCTTGCGGGCGCGGCGCACGGCTTCCGCCTTCTCGCGGGCACGCTTCTCGGACGGCTTCTCGTAGTGACCGCGCATCTTCATTTCACGGAAGATACCTTCGCGCTGCATTTTCTTCTTCAGCGCGCGAAGCGCCTGATCAACGTTGTTGTCGCGGACGAGTACCTGCACGGGCAATCCTGTCTTCGGGTTTGAAATCGTTAGGCAATCGGCAATAGCCGAGATGCCTCCGCGGCGAGTTGCACCGCGAATTGTGGCGGCTGATAGCAGAATCAGGCCGGGATGTCCACCGCTGATTGCGGGAAAGCGCGATCAAAAACCGGAGCAGTGCGCTAGGCCGCGATTCAATCTTCCACCGCCGCCAGATGGAGGCGTGCGAAATCCTCGAAAAACTCGCCGTAATCGCAGGTGATTTCCTCGCCGGCGGCGATGTCGCGAATGGCGGTGGCGCCGCCATATTGCGAGAAATCCGTGTTCGGCCGCTCGGAGTGGTTCATGAAGCGGCCATTGTCGACCTCATAGACCATGAAGCCGGGCTTGTCCGGGCTCGGATAGGCATAGCGGTCGAGCAGTTCCCTCAGATGAGGGGATGCCGCTTCATATTTTTCCATCGGAATCAGGCGGTCGAAATCGGGATCGAGCCGCCAGATCGAAGCACCTTTGCGGATCGGCTCGGCAGCGAAGACACCGACGCCCTCGATGGCGCTCTGCGCAACATAGGTCCTGATCAGCAGCATCGTTCCGGTCCGATTTCGACGGGAAACGAAAATCGTCAAAACGGGCCGAAATGCAAGGCCGTATCGCGATATTTCAGCGGATGAGTGTGCCCGCCGTCCGCCTCACGGATCACGTCCGGTTGATCGAAGCGTCCGGCTTCGGCCGCGGCAAAGGCTGCTGTTGCCCCTACTGCCGCAACAGCCAGCCCAGCCGGTCCAGGGAGAAGGCGTAGGTGAGGGCGATCAGCAGGGCCATGACGATGCCCGCGGCCGCATGACCGACCAGATAGAATCCGGCGGCGCCGCCGAACAGGATGACGAGTTCCAGCGCCAACCGCGCCGCGCCCGGCACAGGAACCGGCGCGCGGCCTGACCGGCTTGGGTCGTCAGGAACCGCGAAGGTTCCCCACAGTGCAGCCGCAACAAGCGGCAAGGCCAAGGCGAAGAGCCAGCGCCACCATCCTTCGGACAGGCTCCAGCCTGCCATGCCGAGCCCGAGCAGCGCAGCAAGTTCCAGCAGAAAGCGCAGGGTCAGATTCCACCAGGCGTTGCCCATATTGATCCTGTAGGTCTCGGAGCAGCCGGTATGGCCGATCGCGGCCGCGGCTACCAGCCCGGACGCCATCCTTTCGGCATGGCGCAAAGCGGCAAGCGCCGTCGCAAACAGCGCAAGGATGACATCGCGGTTTCGCTAGTGATACTCCTCGCGTGACGGGCGGACGACATCCGCGATTTTTGGCGCGAGGCTATAACGTGAAGAAATATTCGGTATTCGCCATCGCCCGCGAGGCGATGCGCGGCCACAAGGGCTGGAAAGAGCAGTGGACCTCGCCCGAGCCGAAGAAGGAATACGACGTCATCATCGTCGGCGCCGGCGGGCACGGCCTGGCGACGGCCTATTACCTGGCGAGCGAGCACGGCATCACCAACATCGCGGTGCTGGAAAAGGGCTGGCTCGGCGGCGGCAACACTGGTCGCAACACCACAATCATCCGCTCCAACTATCTCTATGATGAAAGCGCCGGCATCTACGACCGTGCGCTGAAGCTGTGGGATGGATTGAGCCAAGAGCTCAACTACAACGTCATGTATTCGGCGCGCGGCGTCATGATGCTGGCGCACAACGTGCATGACGTGCAGGTGTTCAAGCGCCATATCCACGCCAACCGCCTCAACGGCATCGACAATGAATGGCTGACGCCGGAAGAGGCGAAGGCATTCTGCCCGCCGCTCAACATCTCCAAGGAAGCGCGCTATCCGGTAATGGGCGCCGCGTTGCAGCGGCGCGGCGGCACGGCGCGCCATGACGCGGTGGCGTGGGGCTATGCGCGCGGCGCTTCGGCGCGCGGCGTGCACATCATCCAGAACTGCGAGGTCACGGGCATCAAGCGGGCGGCGAACGGCGCTGTCAGCGGCGTGGAGACGACGCGCGGCTTCATCGGCGCCAAGAAGGTCGGCGTGGTGGCGGCCGGCCATTCCTCGGTCATCATGAACATGGCCGGCGTGCGCATGCCGCTCGAAAGCTATCCGCTGCAAGCGCTGGTGTCGGAGCCGGTCAAGCCGGTGGTGCCCTGCGTGGTGATGTCCAACACCGTGCATGCCTATATCTCCCAGTCCGACAAGGGCGAGCTCGTCATCGGCGCCGGCACCGACCAGTATGTCTCCTATTCGCAGACCGGCGGCCTGCACATATTGCAGCACACGCTGGACGCCATCTGCGAGATGTTCCCGATCTTCACCCGCATGAAGATGCTGCGCTCCTGGGGCGGCATCGTCGACGTCACGCCCGACCGCTCGCCGATCCTGGCGAAAACACCGGTCAAGGGGCTTTACGTCAATTGCGGCTGGGGCACCGGCGGCTTCAAGGCGACGCCCGGCTCGGGCAATGTCTTCGCGCACACGATCGCGAAGGACGAGCCGCACCCGATCAACGCGCCTTTCACCCTCGAGCGCTTCCGCACCGGACGCCTCATCGACGAGGCCGCGGCGGCGGCGGTGGCGCACTGATGATGGCTCAGTCGCATTGCGATCAACAGGCCGACGCGCGCGTCGGTCACGGCAAGTTTTAGGATCACCCAGATGCTTCTCATCCGCTGTCCCTATTGCGAGGAAGAGCGCCCGGAACTCGAGTTCCGCAATGCCGGCGAGGCGCATATCGCGCGCCCGACGAACATTGCCGCCGAGAGCGACGACGATTTCGAGAAATTCTTCTTCATCCGCGCGAACCCGAAGGGCGTCATCTATGAGCGCTGGCGCCACATCCATGGCTGCGCGCGCTTCTTCAACGCCGTGCGCGACACCGTCACCGACAAGTTCGTCATGACCTACAAGGCCGGCGAGCCGAAGCCCGCGAAGCTGCCCGGAGCCGCGAAATGAACGCCATGTTCCGCATTTCCGGCGCCGGTCGCCTCAGCCAGGCGAAGACCGCCTCCTTCAGTTTCGACGACAAGTCCTATGTCGGCATCGAGGGCGACACGCTCGCCTCGGCGCTGCTCGCCAACGGCGTGCATCTGGTCGGGCGATCGTTCAAATACCATCGGCCCCGCGGCGTCCTGTCGGCCGGCGCGGAAGAGCCGAACGCGCTGGTGCAGATCGTGCGGGACGATGCTCGCAAGACGCCGAATGTGCGCGCCACTGTCCAGGAGCTCTATGACGGGCTGACCGCCCATTCGCAGAACCGCTGGCCGTCGCTTTCCTTCGACGTCGGCGCCGTCAATGACATCGCCTCGCCGCTATTTTCGGCCGGCTTCTACTACAAGACCTTCATGTGGCCGAAGGCCGCTTGGAAGAGCCTTTACGAGCCGAAGATCCGCGCCGCGGCCGGCCTTGGCGTTTCTCCGGACAAGCCGGACCCGGACCACTATGCCGCGCGCTACGCGCATTGCGAGGTGCTGGTGTTGGGCGGGGGCGCTGCCGGCATTGCAGCTGCCCTTGCCGCCGCCGAAACGGGCGTGCGGGTGATCCTCGCCGACGAGCAGGCCGAATTCGGCGGCAGCCTGCGCTTCGAGAGCGGCGCCAAAATCGAGGGCGAGAATGGCTATGCCTGGGCGCAAGCCGCGATCGCCAGGCTCAAGGCGATGGACAATGTGCGGGTGCTCTCCCGCACCACGGCTTTCGGCTATTACGCGCAAAACTTCGTCGGCTTGGTAGAGCGGGTCAGTGATCACCTGAAGAATCCCGGCCACGACCTGGCGCGCGAACGCCTGTGGCAGGTGCGCGCCAATCGCGTCGTCATCGCCACCGGCGCCATCGAGCGCCATATGGTGTTCGCCAACAACGACCGTCCGGGCGTCATGCTGGCTTCGGCGGCGCGCACCTATCTCAACCACTATGGCGTCGCGGTGGGCAGGAATGTCGGCGTCTATACGGCCAATGATTCCGCTTACGCTGCGGCGATCGATCTCAAAAAGGCCGGCGTCAACATCGCGGCCATCGTCGACCTGCGCGACAATCCGTCGGGGCCGGTGATCGACGAGGCGAGGGCGCTCGGCATCGAGATCAATTTCGGCCGCGCGGTGGTGAGCGCCGGCGGCAAATTGCGCGTGTCGTCCATGACCGTGCAGCCGAAGAATGGCGGCGGCGGACGCACCATCCCGGTCGACGCGATCCTGATGTCGGCCGGCTGGACGCCGTCGGTGCATCTGTTCTCGCAGTCGCGCGGCAAGGTCGCCTTCAACGACGAGACCAAGCGCTTCGTGCCCGGCACCTACGCGCAGGATTGCGTCTCGGTCGGCGCCTGCAACGGCACGGACGGGCTGGACGCGACGGTAGACGAGGCCTATGCGGCCGGCGCCAAGGCGGCGAAGGAAGCCGGCGGCAAGGCCGGAAAAGGCGCCAAGCCAAAGGTCGATGCCGGCGAGAGCTGGTCGCGCGGCATGCTGGGCGCTGCCCCCGGCGCCGGGCAAGGCACCACGGTCAAGGCCTTCGTCGATTTCCAGAACGACGTCACCGCCAAGGACATCCGCCAGGCGGTGCATGAAGGCATGCGCTCCATCGAGCACGTCAAGCGCTTCACCACTAATGGCATGGCGACCGACCAGGGCAAGACGTCCAACATGCATGGCCTGGCGATCGCCGCAGAGGAACTCGGCAAGCCGATCCCGCAGGTCGGCCTCACCACGTTCCGCGCGCCCTATACGCCGGTCACTTTCGGTTCGATCGTCGGGCACGCGCGCGGCGCGCTGTTCGACCCGACCCGGCGCACGGCGACGCATTGCTGGGCGGTACGCCAAGGTGCGGTGTTCGAGGATGTCGGCCACTGGAAGCGCGCCTGGTATTTCCCCAAGGCGGGCGAGGACATGCACGCCGCCGTCAACCGCGAATGCGTGACGGTGCGCAAGGTGGGCGGCCTGTTCGACGCCTCGACGCTCGGCAAGATCGAGGTGGTCGGGTCCGACGCGGCGAAATTCATGGAGCTGCTCTACACCAATCCGTGGGAGAAGCTGGAAACTGGCCGCTGCCGCTACGGTATCATGCTGCGCGAGGACGGCTTCATCTATGACGACGGCGTCGTCGGTCGACTGGCACCGGACCGTTTCCATGTGACGACGACGACCGGTGGCGCGCCGCGCGTCATGAACCATATGGAGGATTACCTCCAGACCGAGTTCCCGCATCTCAATGTCTGGCTGACCTCGATCACCGAGCAATGGGCGGTGATCGCGGTGCAGGGGCCCAAGTCGCGCGACATCATCGCGCCGCTGGTCGAAGGCATCGACATGTCGGACGAGGCGATGCCGCATATGTCGGTGCGCGAGGGCAAGATCTGCGGCGTGCCGACAAGGCTGTTCCGCATGTCCTTCACCGGCGAGCGCGGTTTCGAGGTCAACGTACCGGCCGACTACGGCGAGGCGGTCTGGGAAGCGCTGTGGGCCGAAGGGCAGAAGCATGGCGCGACCGCCTACGGCACCGAGACGATGCACGTGCTGCGCGCCGAGAAGGGCTATATCATCGTCGGCCAGGACACCGACGGCACGGTGACGCCGAACGATGCCGGGCTCGACTGGGCGGTCGGCAAGAAGAAGACCGACTTCGTCGGCATTCGCGGCCTGACCCGGCCGGACCTGGTGGCCAAGGGCCGCAAGCAGCTTGTCGGGCTGAAGACCAAGGACCCGAAAGTCGTGCTGGAAGAGGGCGCGCAGATTGTCGCGGATCCGAAGCAGCCGATCCCGATGAAGATGATTGGCCACGTCACCTCCAGCTACTGGTCGGAGAATTGCGGCCGTTCCATCGCGCTGGCGCTGGTTGCCGGCGGCCGCGATCGCATGGTTGAGACGCTCTATGTGCCGATGCCGAACGGCACGATCGAGGTGGAAGTCACCGGTATGGTGTTCGTCGACGAGAAGGGAGAACGCCTCAATGGCTAAGGCTGCTGCCAAGACAAAAGCTGCTGCATCCGCTTCCGTCGAACGGCGTCCCGCGCTTGCCGGCCGCACGTTGTCGGCGCCCTGCGTGAAGGTGGAGATGTTGCCGCCGGCCGAACGCATCTCGCTGCGCGCGCCACAGGCTTCGCTCGCCGCGCTCTCCAAGGCGCTCGGCGTGACGCTGCCGGTCAAGCCGAAGAGCTCGGCGACGAAGGACGGGCGCACGGCGCTGTGGCTCGGCCCGGACGAATGGCTGGTCATCGACGAGGCCGGCAACGATCCGCTCGCCGACTGCGCCAAGGTGACGGCGCTGCATTCGGCGGTCGGCATCTCGCATCGCAATGTCGGGATTTCGGTTTCCGGGCCTGCTGCCGCGGCGACGGTCAATTCGGGCTGTCCGCAAGACCTGTCGCTCGAGGTTTTTCCGGTGGGTGCTGCCTCGCGCACCATTCTCGGCAAATCCGAGATCGTGCTGCTGCGCACCGCAGCCGATGCGTTCCGCGTGGAATGCTGGCGTTCCTTCTCGGACTATGTCTTTACTTTGCTGTCGGAAGCGGCGAGCGACGCGGCGAACTGATCCTCGCAGCAATTGGTGCGAGGAACCATCGCCGGTCCGCCTCGTTTCCACGATTCGAGCGATTGAGCGTTTGGCAAGACGCCCAATCGCTCAAAATATTGCTCTGAAGCAGTTCCGGACGGAAAACCGCTGCGCACTTTTCCTGGAACTGCTTATCGAGGAGATTGCCGATGCCGTCCAAAACCGCGCCGAAATCGCCCAAGAAGACTCCGGCCGTCCGCTCGCTGGAGCATGAAAGGCACGAGATCGAGGAAGAAGAACTCGAGGAAGGCCTCGAGGACACGTTTCCGGCCAGCGACCCGGTGTCGATCACGAGCACTTCCATCCCCGGCAGGCCGGCAAAGCCGGCCAAGGCCGTGCCAGGAACGAAACCGCGCAAGAAATAAGCCTGGGCCGATCGCTCGAGGCTATAGGCAAAACGAAAAAGGGCGGCCAAGTGCCGCCCGTTTTCGTATGAAATCTTACCAGTGGCGCTTACAGGCCGGGCACGAACCAAGGGTTTACGTCGATGCCAAGCTTCGGGCTCTTCGGCTGGGTCTTGGCGGTGTCCGCCTTATCGACCGAACCGGTGGCGGTGCAATCGAGGGTCACATTGGCATTGGTCTGGGTGCAAGCAGCCGGGGCATGCTTGGCCGGCTGGCTCGCGCCGGCAAAGGCGGCGCCCGAGAAAGCCAGAACGGCAGCCAGGGTGAGGATGATCTTCTTCATTTTCCGTCTCCAGTCGTACATGTACGATATAGCGTACAAATACGGTTAACGGAAACTGAATTCAAGAGGGAATTTGTACGTGTACGATAAATTTTCTTGAACGTAAGAATTCGTCGGCGCGAATCCAGGCGATGGGCTATCAGGGAAAAGCGCCGCAACCGGCGGTCAGCAGTTGACGGGTGTTTCGGTCAGCGAGGGGATATCCTGCACCGACAATGAGGCCAGCATGAAGTCGCACATCCGCTTCACATACGCCTGCGGATCACCGAACGGATAGAAGGGGAAGGTGATCAGCAGCGAAATCGTGCCGTGGCCGACGGTCCACAGCATGGTGGCGATAGCGCGCGGATCGCCCTTGAGCTTGCCGGCGGCCACGCAGGCCTCGACCCGCTTGATCAGCACCTTCATGGCGGGGTTGCCCGCTTCCATGTCCTCGTAGCTGCGGCCCTCGGGCAGCCGGGTCTTCTCGGTCATGAAGACGGTGCGGTATTCGTTTGGATTGCCAAGGCCGAAAGCGGCATATTCGGTCATCACCGCCTTGAGCGCCTCGATCGGATCGTCGGCGGGGTGTTCCTCGATGCGACGGGCGAGCGTTTCGAAAGCGTCCTCGGCGAGCGCGAACAGGATGTCCTGCTTATCGGCGAAATAGGAATAGACCGACATGGGCGCATAGCCGACGCGCTTGGCAAGCTTGCGGATGGTCAGGCCTTCGTAGCCCTCCTCCTGAACAAGCTTGTGAGCTGCCGCGACCAGCTCGGAGCGAAGCTCAGCCTTCTGCTTTTCGCGGCGTTTCTGAACGCTCAGCGTCAATG
>NZ_RZSA01001330.1:0-1424 GCF_003998075.1 Mesorhizobium sp. M2A.F.Ca.ET.037.01.1.1
CGATCTCGCCGATGCGCCGGGTCGAATACTCGATGTCCCGCTCCGCGTCACGGATCTGCCGGCGGACGGCGTGCTGGTCGTCGGTATGGGCGGCGCGCAGTCGCTCGAGCCGCGAAATATCGGCTTCGAGGCCCGCCTTCTGCATCAGCCGCTGATCGCCGGAGGCGATGGCTTTCGCCATGGCGAACTGGTTGACCTGGCCTTCGCCGAGATCGTCGAGCCGGCGGATCGAGGTATCGCCCGAGAGCGCTGCGGCGATGAAGCGGGCCTTGCGCTCGTTGTTCTGCCACATGGTCGCGTCGAGCGAGCCTTCGGTCGCGTAGGCGAAGATGTCGACCTCGTCGTGCTGGTTGCCCTGCCGAACGATGCGGCCCTCGCGCTGCTCGATCTGCGAGGGCAGCCACGGCACGTCGAGATGATGCAGTGCTTTCAGCCGCAGTTGCGCGTTGACGCCGGTTCCCATCGTGTCGGAGGAGCCGATCAGGAAACGGACTTTTCCGGCGCGCACGTCGCCGAAGAGGCGCTGCTTGGCCTCCGACTTCTTAAAATCCTGCATAAGGGCGATCTCGGAGGGCGGAACGCCTAGGCGGACCAGCTCGTCACGAATCCAGCGATAGGCCGAAAAACCTTTGGTTTTCTCGACGCTGATCGTTCCGAGATCGGAAAAGATCATCTGCGCGGCGCCGGGCAGCTCGAACGGCTTGCCGTCGCCACGCACATAGGTGTTCGCCTCCGTTTCCTTCCAGATGCGGAAGGCGTTCGAGACAAGGAGATTGAGCTTGTTGTCGGGCTCGTTATCGTTGTCGGAATCGACCAGGCGCAGGTCGATCGCGGCGTGACGGCCATCCGTGATAACCGAAAGCAGGATGTCGTCGCCCGGCTCCGGCGGCCGGTCGCGCATCTCGATCGCCGTGATGCGCTCGTCGAGCAGGACCTGGTAACGCTTGAACGCGGCCGTGGGCTTTGCCGTCAAGATCTGGCGCTTGCCGGTCGAGATCGCCGGCACTTTCACGTACCGACGCAGATCTTCTGGCATCACCACGTCGGCGAAGGTGCGGAACATGGCGATCAGTTCCGGCACGTTGACGAAGGTGGCGAAGCGGGTGACCGGCTTGTACTTGCCGTTTGGCTGCAGCTCGAGCTCGGTCGAGACATCGCCGAAAGTCGACGCCCAGGCGTCGAACTCGTGCAGGCCGCGTTCGAGAAGCGCGTCGTAGCCGAGATACCGCTGCACCGAGAACATTTCACCGAGCGTGTTGGTGATCGGCGTGCCGGAGGCGAGCACCAGCGCGCGGCCTGGATTCTTCGTCTCGATGAAGCGCGACTTCACATAGAGGTCCCAGGCCCGCTGCGAGCCGTTCGGATCGACCCCCTTCAGCGTCGACATGTTGGTGGCGAAGGAGAGCTTTCGGAACTCCTGCGCC
>NZ_RZSA01001331.1:0-1421 GCF_003998075.1 Mesorhizobium sp. M2A.F.Ca.ET.037.01.1.1
ATCTTGGGGAAATAAGGCTGCGACGGCACCTGCGCCTGCGCGATCAGGCTTGCCGCGACCGGCGAGTATTTGCGGTCCTTGCGCGAGGCCGCCGCATTGTAACTTGCCATATAGGATTCAAGCTGTTGGCGCTGAACGTTCGCGTCGCGCTGCAAGGCATCCAACTGCACCTGCTGTTCGCCGGCGCGCGCCGAGGCGGCTTTCAGCGTGTTGACGTCCGCGACCAGCTGATCCTCGCGGGCCTTGGCCGTCTGCGCCTGCGCCGACAGGCCGCGAATGATCTTTTGCGCCTCGTTGCGAATCTGGCCGTCGAGGTCGGCAAGCTGCGATTTCAGCGCCCGAATGCGGGGATGGTTGTCGAGCAAGGTCGTCGAAAGGTCGGCAATGTTGGCCCGGAGTTCGACCTGCCGCTCGCGCAGGCGCTGAATCAGCTCGGAGGACAGCACTTCCGGCACGCTGTCTAGCGAACCGCCGTTCTGCAGCGCCCGGCGCACGCTCTCGGCACTCGCCTCGGCGGCGGCGCGGCTGGCGCGCACGCGCGACAGCTCGCTCGACAGCTCGGCAAGTTGCTGAGTCGGCAGCACCGCATTGTTGCCGCCCATCAGAAGGTCTGACTGGGCACGGAAGGCCGCGACCTTGGCCTCGGCGTCCTTCACGCGATTCTGCAGGTCGGCGATTTCCGGCGCCAGGAAGTCGGTGGCGGCTGCGTTCGATTCGAGCTTGGCGTCGCTCTTCGAGGCGATATAGGCGTTGGCGATGCCGTTGGCGACATCGGCGGCAAGCTTCGGATCCTTCGAGGCGAACTCGATCGCGATCGCGCGGGTCTTCTCGACGGCGTAGACATTGAGCTTGTCGTGCATGGCATTCAGCACGCGCTCTTCCGGCGGGATATCGAAGGGGTCGCTTTTCAAGCCGACGAGAACGAGGATGCGCCCGAGCGCCGACATCTTCAGCGTTTGGTCAAACTCCGGCAGCTTGTCCAGATTGAGCTTGGTCGCGACCTGCTTGAGGATATCGGGCGAGGAAATGATCTGGACCTGAGTCGCCACGCCCTGTTCGTCGAGAATCGGCTTGTCGTCATCGTTGGTGCCCGGCGGCCGGGTGTATTCCGATTCGCGCGAGCCGATCTCCAGCTTGGCTGTCGCCTTGTAGTAAGGCGTCGCGAGCCAGGCTAAAGCGAAGGCGAGCCCGGTGACCACAAGCGTGACGAGAACAATGCGCAGCCAGTTCCTCGCTAGGCTGGCGAACAGCTGTCTCAGGTCGACATCGACATCTGCGGCCGCGGACTGAACGGACATGCATCCTGCTCCGAACTTTGAGTCGAGGATGGACCGTAAACAACTATGGTAACTCACCCGTTAAGATCGAAACGAACACTTATTAGACAATCCTCAAAGAACATCCGGGGAAAGCAATAGAAC
>NZ_RZSA01001332.1:0-1421 GCF_003998075.1 Mesorhizobium sp. M2A.F.Ca.ET.037.01.1.1
CCGGAAAAGCAGGACGGCACGCCGATCAACGAGCTGTCACTGATCGCTTTCCCGACGCGCGAGCTGTTCGTCGAGAAGATCAAGGATTTCGACCTGATCATCTTCGACCGCTACCAGCACCGCGACGTGCTGCCGATCCTCTATTACGACTACATCTCCGAATATGTCGAAAAGGGCGGCGCGCTGCTGATTGCGGCCGGGCCCGAATATGCGGGCGAGAACTCCATCGCCCGCACCCCGCTTAATGCCGCGCTGCCGGCCATGCCGACGGGCGAAGTGGTGGACAAGGCCTTCTATCCGCGCCTGACCGATCTGGGCCAGCGCCACCCGGTGACGCGCGGGCTCGACGGCTCGGCAAGCGAGCCGCCGCATTGGAGCCGCTGGTTCCGCACCATCGGCGTCAAGAATCCGGAAGGCGAAGTGGTGATGAAGGGCGCCGACGACCGGCCCCTGCTCCTGCTCGACCGCAAGGGCGAAGGCCGGGTGGGCATGCTCTTGTCGGACCAAGGCTGGCTGTGGGCGCGTGGCTTCGAGGGCGGCGGCCCGCATGTGCAGCTTTATCGCCGTATCGCCCACTGGCTGATGAAGGAGCCGGAGCTGGAAGAGGAACGGCTGACGGCCGACGGCCACGGCATGATGCTGGAGATCCGCCGCCAGTCGATGATCGACGATCCGGGCCCCGCCCAGGTGATCACGCCCTCCGGCAAGACGATGACGGTGAAGCTCGAGAAAGCCGAGCCCGGCATCTTCACCGGCAGCCTGCGAACCAGCGAGATCGGACTCTACCAGATCGGCAATGGCGATCTCACCGCGCTCGCCCATGTCGGTCCGGTCAACGCGCCGGAATTCCAGGACGTGGTCTCGACAGAGGACAGGCTCAAGGCGCCGGCCGAAGCGACGGGCGGCAGCGTGCGGCGGCTGGCGCCGTCATCCACGCTCGCCAATCTCGCCGGCGGCGTGGCCCTGCCGTCGATCGTGCCGATCCGCTCTTCGGCGGCGGCTTCGGGTGACGATTGGATAGGCCTGCGCACCACCGACGACAGCACGCTCAAGGCCGTATCACGCGTGCCGCTGTTCGGCGGCTTTCTCGGCCTCGGCCTCTTGCTGCTCGCCATCGGCTCGATGTGGTATCGCGAAGGGCGGTAGCTCTTCCTTCGCCCCGTTCACGGGGAGAAGGTGCCCGAAGGGCGGATGAGGGGCGGCGCCAACGTTTGCAATTAGAGATCGGCGCTTGCCTTACCCCTCACCCTGCGCGGCCGGCAAGCCGGCCTCGCTGTCCCTCTCCCCGTAAACGGCAGGGCTGTCCGGGGAAAGGTTCGGGTGAATCGAAATGCCGCATGTGCATGCCCCGTAAGACGGGGATTTTCCGTCTACCTTCTGGTTGTCGAGACTCAGAAAGGGAACGGGGCATGCGCTTTACG
>NZ_RZSA01001333.1:0-1418 GCF_003998075.1 Mesorhizobium sp. M2A.F.Ca.ET.037.01.1.1
AGATTATAGCGAAGCGGGATAGAGATTCGGACATAAACCGCCTTTGGCGCGAAAGTGATCAGTTCTGGCTGGACCAGAGCGGCCAAAATGATGCAGATTTGGCCGACAGCCATAAATCATAACGTTCGGCGCTCCTGCGACCGATGAAAAACAGGGAGAGGCAGATGAACATCGCTCCGGGCAAGACCGAGGTCAGCAGTATTCCCTTCGACCAGGCGCGGGTGGACCGGCTGATGGAAGAGGCCGGCATCGACGTGCTCTTCGCCACCTCCAAGCACAACACGCAATATCTGCTCGGCGGCTACAAGTTCATCTTCTTCGCGGCGATGGATGCGATCGGCCACAGCCGTTACCTGCCGATCGTGCTTTACGAGAAGGGCGGGCCGGAACACGCAGCCTATATCGGCAACAAGATGGAAGGCGGCGAACACCAGAACCATCCGTTCTGGACGCCGACCTTGCACGCCGCCTGCTGGGGCACGCTCGATGCCGCAAATCTGGCGGTGGAGCATCTGCGCCAGATCGGGAAGTCTGCGGCGCGCATCGGCATCGAGCCCGGCTTCCTGCCGTCCGACGCCTATATGCTGATCCGCAAGGCGCTGCCGGATGCCAAGCTGATGGACGCGACCGACATGCTGGAGCGCATGCGCGCCATCAAGACCGAGGCGGAGCTGGAGCAGCTGCGCATCGCCTCCGAACTGATCACCGATTCCATGCTGGCGACGATCGCCTTGGCGCGCGAGGGCACGACAAAGACCGATATCATCGAGCGGCTGAGGCGCGAGGAGACCAATCGCGGCGCGCATTTCGAATATTGCCTGCTGACGCTGGGCTCAAGCCATAACCGCGCGGCGTCCAGCCAGGCATGGAAGAAGGGCGAGGTGATGTCAATCGATTCCGGCGGCAACTATCACGGCTATATCGGCGACCTTTGCCGCATGGGCGTGCTCGGCGAGCCTGATGCCGAGCTGGAGGATCTTCTGGCCGAAGTCGAAGCAGTGCAGCAGGCGGCCATTTCCAAGGTCAAGGCCGGCATCCTCGGCGGCGACATGATCGCGCATGCGGAGAGCGTGCTGAAGGCCTCGAAGGTTTCGGCCTATACGGATTTCTTCGCCCACGGCATGGGGCTGATCACGCATGAGGCGCCGTTCCTGATGACCAACCATCCGGTCGCCTATGAAGGCACCTATGCGGCCAAGCCGCTGGAGAAGAACATGGTGCTCTCGGTCGAGACGACCATGCTCCACCCGACGCGCGGCTTCATCAAGCTGGAGGACACGGTCGCGGTGACGGACGCCGGCTATGTGATGTTCGGTGACCGCGGGCGCGGATGGAACAGGGGCGGGGTGGCAGCTTAGCTTCGACGGCGCTCCCCCTCACCCGGATTGCCAGCCGAATTGCGAAGAGCAATTCGGGGC
>NZ_RZSA01001334.1:0-1414 GCF_003998075.1 Mesorhizobium sp. M2A.F.Ca.ET.037.01.1.1
CTTCCTGTCCTATGCGGTGGTCGGTCCGGTCGCCACCAAGATCAAGACGGTGCGCGAGAAGAAGAACCGCCTCTACATCATCGTCAAGCAGACGCTGCTTGCGTATATGAACGGCGCCTTGCCGCAGGTGGCGATCGAATTCGGTCGCAAGACCATCTCCTCCTATGAGCGTCCGACGATCGATGCCGTCGAGCAGAGCACCATGAACGCCGGCTCCGCCGAGAAGAAGGCGGCCTGAGCATGCTCGATCCGAGACAGGGCCGCCTGCCGCCATGACCAGTCCGGCCAGTCCGTCAGAAACGCGGGCCTTGATCATCGAGCGTCTCGTCGGCGACAGTGGCGAGGCGGCGCAGGTGATCGGCGTCGGCCGCGGCATGGCCGAACGGGCGGTCCCGGTGCTGCAAAAGGCGCTTGCAAGCGAGCTCGGCGCGCCGGTGACCGTCGACCTGCAGGCGGTGGAGGTCGGCCGCGTTCCCGAGGCGCGTTCGCGCGCCGGCGATGCCTTTGCGCTGACCATCGTTTCGTCGCCGACCTCGGCCGACGCCATGACGCTGGTGATGGATGCGCATGCGGTCGCCGTCATGGTGAGCGCGCTGTTCGGCGGCGATCCCGACCAGCCGGTGGCGCCGATCGAGCGCGACCTGTCGCAGATCGAGGCCGATGTCGCGACCACCGTGTTCCAGGAGGTCGCGACGGCGCTCAACGGATCGGGCCGGCGCTCATTGGATTTGCGTCTGCCGGTGCCTCGCGCAACGTCTGGCGGCGAAGCGAGGCGGCGCATCCTGCGCGACGGCGCCGCAGTCCGCATCGTGTTTGGCATCTCCACGCAGACCGATACCGGCATGATCACGGTCATGATCCCACAGCGCATCCTTCTCTCGACGCGTGGCGCAAACGCCAAAGTCGAGGAAGGCGAGAGCAGCGAATTCGACTGGCGTGCCCGTTTCTCGGAAGAGGTGATGCGCTCGACCGTCCGGCTCGAAGCGACGATGCCGCTCGCCCGGCTGACGCTCGGCGACCTCGCCGCGTTCGAGCCCGGCCAGGTGATAGAATTCGAGGAGAATGCGCAGCTCAACGCCAGACTCAGCGCCCGCGACAAGACATTGTTTGTCTGCGAGTTCGGCAAGCTCGGACAGAACTACACCGTCCGCATCAGCCATCCGCACGATGCCGGGCAGGATTTCATCGACGGACTGATGCCGGGCTGACGCCAGGCCCGGTTTTTATGGAGACGACAGATGGCACAAACCAAGGTGGAAGCCGAACCCGACCAGCCCGACGAACAGCTCGACCGCGCCATCGAGGAACTGCGCGGCGTGCTGCGGGAGGAGGAAAAGCGCCCGGACGACGCCTTTCAGTCGGGCGCCAATTCCTCGATCATCATGACCATTCCGGTCGACGTGCAGATCATCCT
>NZ_RZSA01001335.1:0-1414 GCF_003998075.1 Mesorhizobium sp. M2A.F.Ca.ET.037.01.1.1
ACGGTGGGATTGTGGTGGCGGCGACGCATCTGCCGCTGGGGTTGGAAGGGGCGCGCGAGCTGCAAATGAAGGTAGCCCGTTGATGTTTGCGCCAGGCCCCCCTCTCTGCCCTGCCGGGCATCTCCCCCTCAAGGGGGGAGGTCAGCAGTTCAGGCGCCCCGATGGCCTTGCCGCGCTGGAGATTGGCGAAGGCCGGGTTGGCATCCAATCTCCCCCCTTGAGGGGGAGATGGCCGGCAGGCCAGAGAGGGGAGCCTGGGCGCAGGCATGTCAAATCATGCTAGCCCTCTTCCTCCGCGACATCCGCCTTTCCATCCGCGCCGGCGGCGGGGCGCTGGTCGGCGTCATCTTCTTCCTCGCCGTCATCGTCACCATCCCCTTCGGCGTCGGACCCGACCTCAACCTGTTGTCGCGCATCGGCCCGGCGATCCTGTGGATCGCGGCGCTGCTCGCCTGCCTGCTCGGGCTCGATCGCCTCTTCCAGGCCGACCGCGAGGACGGCTCGCTCGATCTTCTTGTCCTCAACGGCGACCGGCACATGCTGGCGCTGACGGTGCTGACGAAATGCCTGGCGCACTGGGCGGGCAGCGTGCTGCCGCTGGTGGTCGCCGCTCCCTTGCTCGGCCTGTTCATGAACATGGAGCCGCTGGGCATCGGGGCCACGGCGCTGACGCTGCTTATCGGCACGCCTGCCATCACCTTCATCGGCGCCGCGGGTGCGGCGGTAGCCGTGGCGCTGCCGCGCGGCGGGCTGCTGATTTCGGTGCTGGTGCTGCCGCTCACCATCCCGGTGCTGATCTTCGGCGTTTCGGCAAGCTATGGCGCCGTCGCCGATCCGGCCCCGTTCCTGCAGCCCTTCCTCATTCTTGCCGCGCTGACGCTGTTTCTTGCCGTGGTCGGGCCGCTGGCGGCGGCGTTGGCGCTGCGACACGGGACGGATTGAGGCGACAAGGACGTTCATTTCGCTGCGGCGCCGAGACGATTGCGGGAAAGCCGCGGCGGGGCTAGACCAATCCGCGAAAAGCGCGAGCGGTTTTTCCGTCCGGAATTGCGTCAGAACAAGGAAATGGAGCGGATCACTGTCTCTATCAAACGGTGAAACGCTCAGAGGAAAGACATGATCGGAACGATTGGCATGGCGGAGAATGGGGAGCGGTCGACGTGAGCACGCACGCCCTGTTCGTCACCGCCGCCTACGCCATCACGGGCGTCGTGCTGACCGTGCTGATCGGCTGGATCCTGCTCGATCAGCGGGCGCGCAAGCGCGAACTCGCGGCGCTCGAAGCGGCCGGTGTGCGTCGGCGTTCGGACAAGGCCGTCAAGCCATGAGCACCGGGACCGAAGCGCCTGCGCCGCGCCGCCGCTTGTTCGTGCTTTTGCCGCTGCTGGTGTTCCTGGGACTGGCGGGGCTGTTC
>NZ_RZSA01001336.1:0-1410 GCF_003998075.1 Mesorhizobium sp. M2A.F.Ca.ET.037.01.1.1
GGGCGGAGCAGGGGCCGACCTCCTGCACATTGGTGCTGTCGGATAACGCCGAAACGCGGACGCACTACCCCTTCGCCTTTCGCTTGGCCATCGGCTACGAGCTGACGTCCCGGCAGCTTGGCGTGACCTTCGAGATCACCAATACCGGCGACGAGCCGCTGCCGGCCTCGATCGGCGCGCATCCGGCGTTCAACTGGCCGCTGCTGCCGGAACTGCCCAAGGAAGCCTATCGGCTGACCTTCGCCAAGAATGAGCCGGCGCCGGTCCGCCGCCTGAAGGACGGCCTGCTGCTGCCGGCCCCGCAACCGACGCCCATCCAGGGAAAGACGCTGCCGCTGTCCGAAAAACTGTTCGTCGACGACGCCGTCATTCTCGACAAGCCGGTGAGCAACAGCGTGCGCTACGCCGCCGAGCGCGGGCCGGCGATCGAGATGTCATGGCAGGGCTTCAACGAGCTGGGCATCTGGTCCAAGCCCGGCGGCGCGCCTTTCCTGTGCATCGAGCCCTGGCACGGCATCGCCAGTCCCGTCGATTTCGACGGCGAGTTCACCGGCAAGCCTGGCGTCATGCTGATCGAGCCGGGTACCCGGCGCGTCCTGAGCTACCGGATCGGCCTCAGCCGGGAACCGTAGGCAATGGCGTACGCGATCAAGGCCGAGATCGAGGACCCGCAGGCGGAAACCTTCGTCTTCGCCGCCCAGAAAACCATGTATGGCGGCAAGCGCATTGCGGAAGGCGACGTCATCTTCCTGTTCGCCAGCGAGAACGAAGGCGGGCAGGGGCTGATCGCGCGCGGCGTCGTGACCTCATCGGAGGCCACACCCAGGCGTCCCGATCTCGAACGGCAGACGCCGCGGGTCAGTGTCTCAGTCCGCCGTACCGCCCTGGCGACGAAACGGCTGGGCCGCAATGAGCTCAAGCGCTTCAGGGACTGGAAGGACGGCCGGCCCGAGATCGAGCTCAATTTCAAATTCTACCGCCAGGCGACGAACAAGATCGTCGGCATCTCGGACGTGACGGCGGCATTTCTCGAACGGTTCTTCTAGCTCCGGCTTCTTCCGATGCTAGCCCTCCCAGCGTGGCTGCCGCACGATCGCACCTATCGCATTGACGAGAAGCCGCGCCGCGGTCAGCGCCGACAGGCCGTCAATATCGGCGGGTGGGTAGAGTTCAACGAGGTCGAACCCCGCGATCCTGGCCCGCTTGCCGAGGCCCGCGATCAGGTCGGTCGCTTGTGTATAGTTGACGCCGCCGGGCGTGCGCGCCGCCACGCCCGGCATGATCGAGGGATCGAGGCTGTCGCAGTCTAGGGTGACGACGACACGCGCTCCTTCCGGAATGTGCTGCAAAGCAGCTTCGACGCCGTGGGCGTGAACCTCGCGCGCTGTGACGAACCGGCTGCCATAGCGC
>NZ_RZSA01001337.1:0-1409 GCF_003998075.1 Mesorhizobium sp. M2A.F.Ca.ET.037.01.1.1
GTTCCGACGACGTCATGATCCTCAGGGCGACACAGGACGGCGTCACGGCCTGGGGCATGCCGCGTAAAGTGAAGATCCATCGCAACACCGCGGCGATGCTGCCTTTCGTGTCGCCCTACCTTGGCGAGACATGGGATGCTGAGGGCGAGCAGGCCGTGTCGCTCGATCGCCTTGGCGAGATCATCCGTGTCGAGGATGTTCGCGCCAGGCCGGTCGCGGCTCTTCTTCATCTTGCCCGCTCGGCCGATGGCAAGACAAGGCTGGTGCCCATGGCCAGGACCGATGCCATGGTGGCTTTGGCCGCCGACAATGTGAGGACCGGCATGACCGGCCTTTTGCCGCTGCAGAAAAGGCGAATGGCGACGATCGCAATATTGGTCAAGACGGTGCCGACCTTCACGCTGGAAGTGGGCGCGAGGCCGGTCGAAGCGGCGCAGCTGATCCGCGCCGCTCTGGGTCAAGCCGGATAGGGCCGTGCCCGCGCCAGCCTCTGCACCCAGCGGAAAGCGTCGCGGCTGAGGCGCGAGCGCAGCTTTTCGCGCGAGTTGACGCGCAGCAGCATGTTGCCGGTGATCAGCCATTTCGCCAGCCTTATCGAGAGGTTCGGCTTGATGCGGTTCGCAAGCTCGATCGCGCGCGGCGCGCCGAACAGACGTCCGGTGACGTTGAGGACCGTCGCCAGCTCAAGCTCTATGCCGGTCATGCGGGCCGCCTCCAGCAGGCGCGCTTCATCTTCCGGCGATCTCAGCGCCCGCACGCCTTGCAGCACGTCGACACATAGCTGCAGCCGGTGGAATTTGTGGCCGCCGGCGGCATGGACGATGGCGATGGTCAGAAGCGCGGCCGGCGTATCGGTTTCGCCGCCGTCGATCGCCTGCAGCTCGGGGAAGCCGAGCGACAGGCGCCGGCGCATGCCGGTGTCGTGCACCAGATTGCCGTGCAGCTCGATCAGCAGGCTGGAATTCTCTTTCTCCAGCCATTTGAATTCCTGCAGCTCGTGCGAGAGGGTCTCGCCGCTGCCGAGCTCAAAGCCGCATTCGGCGATCGTCCTGTTGGCTTCCTCGATGCCGGTCGGGTCGACGAGAATGTCGATATCGGTGAACGGCCGGTCGGCAAGTTGGCTATAGAGCCTGCGCGCGAACACCGGCCCCTTGACGATCCGGGCCGGAACGCCTTTCGCCGCCAGCGCCTTCATAATGCGATCGCCGTGATATTGCAGCAGCATCGACTGCCCGGTCGCCATCGTCATCTGGTCGCGCAACTCGGCAAGCTTTTGCCGCAGACCCGCGTCTTTCGGCAGATTGGCGTCGCCGCGTTCCCTGAACTTGCGCAGCACGATCGGCAGCACGCCGTGGAACTCCGCATTGGCGAGCAGCGCCAACAGGTCACCTGCGGAAACGTCCTTGCCC
>NZ_RZSA01001338.1:0-1391 GCF_003998075.1 Mesorhizobium sp. M2A.F.Ca.ET.037.01.1.1
ATCGAAACGCATATCGGACGCGGACCCAAGGACAAGATCCATCCGGCCACGCGCGTCTTCCAGGCGTTGCGCATCTTCGTCAATGACGAGCTTGGCGAGCTTGCAAGGGCGCTGCTGGCGGCCGAGCGGGCGCTGAAGCCAGGCGGCCGACTTGCCGTGGTGACCTTCCATTCCCTGGAAGACCGTATCGTCAAGCGCTTCATCGCCGACCGTTCCGAAGCCGCCAGCGGCTCGCGACACATGCCCGACGCGCCGCAGCGCGCCGCGACTTTCCGTAAAGCTGGCGGCGGCGTGACGCCGGGGGAGGCCGAGATAGCGGCCAACCCGCGAGCGCGCTCGGCCAGGCTGCGCGCTGCGATCCGCACAGATGCCCCGGCGCGTGCGGGCGATTTTTCGATTTTCGGCCTTCCAAAGCTTCCCGCCGTCGAACGGCCGGGAGAGAGGTGAGCACGTGTTTCGTACCAGCGACATAGTCCTGATCGCCGTCATGGTCTCGGCCGCGGCCCTGACCTACAAGACCAAGCGCGAGGCCGAGGAGCAACTGGCGTCCGTGCAGAAGATCCAGGCGCAGATCCGCTACGAGGAAGACACGATCGATCTTCTCAAGGCGGATTGGAGCCTGCTTACCCAGCCGTCGCGGCTGCAGAAGCTTGCCGACGTCTACAAGAGCCAGCTGGGCCTCGAACCGGTCGGCGCACGCCAGATCGGTGGCCTTGACGACATTCCGGTGAAACCGCTGACCATCGAGGACCTTTCCTCTCAGCGGCTTGGCGGCATGGCCGACAGTTCCGGCAATGGACCTGGGGACGACAAGGACCCCGTCGTCACGGGGAGCACGGTGCAATGATCAGCGGGCTTCCAAGGATCGGCGACCTGCTGAAACGCCGGAAGAAGACCGTCGAGGACGGCTCAATCGTCGTCGACGCCGCGCGCAAGGCAACGGGCGGCAAGGCCAGGACCCGCATCGTCATGACGATGGCGGTGTTCTTCACCCTCTATTCCACGATTGCCGGCAGGCTTGTCTATCTCGGCCTGCAGAATCCGGACCTGTCCGACGGCCCGCAGAGCAGGGTCACCGCGTCGCGTCCCGATATCGTCGACCGCAACGGCGAAGTGCTGGCGACCGACATCAAGACCGCGTCGCTGTTTGCCGAGCCGCGGCGCATCGTCGATGCCGACGAAGCGATCGAGAAATTGTCGACCGTGCTGCCGGAGATCGACTACGAGCAGACCTACCGCAAGCTCAAGAGCGGCGCCGGCTTCGTCTGGCTGCAGCGCCAGCTGACGCCGAAGCAGCAGGCCGACATCATGGCGCTGGGCGTTCCCGGCCTCGGCTTCCGCACCGAAAAGCGCCGCTTCTATCCGAGCGGCGAGACCTCGTCCTATATCGT
>NZ_RZSA01001339.1:0-1390 GCF_003998075.1 Mesorhizobium sp. M2A.F.Ca.ET.037.01.1.1
CCTCAAGGGACTTTAGGCGCGTGACCATCTGCGAGCAGTAGTCACGAATCTGGCGGTTGCCATGCGCCTCCTCGTAGAGGATGGCCAGGTCCATTGCCTCCCCGAGTGACCGGAAATCGAAGGGTATGTTTTCGTAGTCCGGTAGTTTGAGTTCGTCGATCACAAACGAATTTTCGCCGATGAGAAAGTCGTCCAAACCTTCGGCATCGGCCATTTGACCGAAGCTAATTTTGATGAACGGCTGGATAGATTGCAGATTGATATCCGTTGTGTGGAACCGCTGCAGGATGCCAACTATCCGGTCGTGCTTGGAAGGGCTACTGGAGTCATCACGCATGATTTGTGTGATGCACTTGGCGAGGATGTGATTCTTGACACTATCAAGATCGTCCGCGCCAGCTTCTGAGAACATCGTTGAAAGGCCTAGCGCCATGCGCAGTATGGGCACCTGTGTACGTTCGCTGGCCTGGAGTAGCAATTCCCACTCCGAAAGGTCGAGGAACCAGTGTGGCAAGCGGAAACCGGTCGCACTACCATCGAGCACAACTCGATCGATCCCGATCCCGCCTGTCTTTGCCAACGGTTCCAACGCCTGACGGTACTCGCCGTTGACGTCGAACACCACGAACGTGGCGCCGCGGGCATGATGCTCACTCGGTTTCTCAAAAAGCTCCTGCAGAATAGATGCTACTGTGCATGATTTGCCACTGCCCGTGTTGCCGAGGACCGCGACGTGGCCCCCGAAGAAGTCGTCGAGGCGAACCTTTACTGCATAGTCCTCGAACACGACGGACTGACCAATGGTCAAAACACGGAAGCGAGTAGCCTTCGTCGGAACACAGACTTGTCCGTCTGGCCCGACACCCGGCTCTTCCTCGGCTTTGGTTTCAAATATCCGATCGAGTTCGCTATCGAGGGCATACAGCGCGTCGGCGTAGAGCGAAGGGAATACCGACACACCGAACCGAAACCTACCCTCCCCTGATGCAGGCAGCATGCCTACGGGCACAACGTCGAGAAATTTCGC
Source organism: Mesorhizobium sp. M2A.F.Ca.ET.037.01.1.1 (assembly GCF_003998075.1). Lineage (NCBI taxonomy): Bacteria > Pseudomonadati > Pseudomonadota > Alphaproteobacteria > Hyphomicrobiales > Phyllobacteriaceae > Mesorhizobium > Mesorhizobium sp. M2A.F.Ca.ET.037.01.1.1. The sequence continues at coordinate 1,028 of NZ_RZSA01001339.1, forward strand.
CGATCCGGCCTTGTCGAGATCGCCCTTCGATGACGCCCCAACGTCACGTTCGCGCAGGCCCACAACCTCGACAACTACATACTCTGCGTGGGTCGGAATCATCAGGAACGAGCCCAGACGGGCGACGTAGTGCACATCATCAAAGCCGACGACGGTGAAATTATCGGTCCCCGCGTGCATCTCGACAACGAATCTGTCCGCTGCAACCGACGTGACTTTGCCCACGGCCCGCTTGCGATCGTCGTGGCTCATTCGGCGTCGTCCTTATCCGGAGCCAGTTCCTTCATGACTTTGCGAACCGCGTCATCAATACGCTCGCTTGGCCGCTGTGGCATGAACCGGTCAACAATCGTGTCGAAATAG
>NZ_RZSA01000133.1:0-9904 GCF_003998075.1 Mesorhizobium sp. M2A.F.Ca.ET.037.01.1.1
GGATATTGGAAGCGATCGGACGCGTGATCAGCGGATCGTTCTCGAACGAGGCGATGCGCACCGGGTCATGGGTCAGCAGGCTCGCCTTGACATAGGAATTGACGAAGAAGCGCCCGTTGATCCTCTGCCATAGCGCGATGCCTTCCTTGGCGAAGGGCACGTAGAGCTTGACCGAGAATGCCGGCGAGGCAAGCACCATGGCGCGCAGTTTCGGCGCATAGTCATGCATCCAGGCGGCGACGAGCACCGCGCCGAAGGATTGCGCGATGAGCGCCATGTCCTGTGCGCCAAAGCCGTCCTTGGCCGCGATCTCGCGCATGAAACAGTCGATATCGCGCACCAGCGCCGCAAAGGACGGCGCATAGCCGCGCTCGCCGGCGGAGCGGCCGTTGCCACGCGCATCCCAGGCATAGAAGGAGTAATCCGGCATTCGCAATTCATCGACCAGATGCGCCATGCGGCCGCCATGCTCGTGGCCGCGATGGAAAAGCACGACCGCGCCTTTGGCCTCGGCAGATGCGGCCGGCCAGAAACGGTAGAAAATCTCCGTGCCGTCATGGCTGTGGAAGCTGCGTTCCTGCGCCTGTCGCGTAAGGCTTTCCGCCGGCGCGGCGGCGATCTCTTCGTGAAGCATGCTGTTCCCCTCGTCCGGCATGGCGAGCCTCGATGCTTAGCCGGTGTTGCCAGTAAGACCGGCACGTATCCGGTTTATGGCGGTCAGCAGCGACAGCGTAGCCATGGCCGGAAACACAAACGGCGCGATGGCCGCGGGCCACAGCCCGAAGGCGCACAAGGCCGCGACCACGCCGAGCCCAAGCGCCCGGTCGCTCTTGCCGAACGGGCCGGCATAGTTGCGTCCGATGCCTGCGGGGATGCCGAGCACGCCAGCGAATTCTGCGAGCATGGCCGCCATGGCGAAGGCGACGACACCCCAGACGCCGAACTGCGCAAAGGCTGCGAAGGGCAGGATGAGCGCCAGGTCGGAAACGACGTCGCATATTTCGTTCAGATACATGCCCAGGGTGGAGGCCTGGCCATGCTCCCGCGCCAGCATGCCGTCCATCGCGTTGAGGGCCATGCGCACGAACAGCAGCAGCGGGATGAGCAGCACAAGCACGCGCGAACCCTGCGCCGCCGCGATCGCCACGCCGGCCGCGACCGAGAGCGCGGCCGCCAGCAAGGTGATGAAATTGGCTGTCACGCCCATTGCTGCCAGCCGGCAGACAAGCGGTCGCAGCCTGTCCTGGAAGGCCGGCTTCAGCGCATAGAGCGTCGGCATTGCGTGATCCCCCGATCCACGGTGCAAGCTTTACCACGGGCGAGCCGAGCGGCGCTAGCGTGTGGCAGAAAACACAGTGAATTTTCAGACGGTTGTCGCCTTGCTGTGAACGCATCGCCTGAAACCGCAGCTTCGGCCCCGGATAGCCGTTCACCCATTGCCGGATTCACCGGGCGCTAACCATGAATGCACCAAATGCCTGCCATGACGACTTGCCGGCTTCTGGCGCAATGCTTCCCCTTGAATAATAAGCACGCTTATTATATGTATCGCTCATGGTTTCGGATGGCATCGACAGATTGGGATTTTTGATCCACGACGTGCAGCGCCTGATGCGCAAGCGCTTCGAGGCGCGCGCCAGCGGGTTGGGGCTTTCCTCCGCGCAATGGCGGCTGATGGTGCGCGTCGCCAAGGAAGAAGGCATCACGCAGGCGCGGCTGGCCGAACTTCTCGAAATCGAACCGATCAGCGTCTCGCGCCTCGTCGACCGCATGGAGGAGGGCGGCTGGATCGAGCGCCGCCAGGACGCCACCGACCGGCGCGTGCGCATGATCTTCCCGACCGAGAAGGCGAGCGCTGCCTACGCGGATGTCAAAAGCCTTGCCGGCGAGGTCTATGAGGAGTCGCTGACCGGCGTTTCGCCTGAAGATCGACGCATCCTGATCCGGGTGTTGGACACGATCGTGCAGAACCTGACGGACGGCGAGGCATCGTCCCTCGAAAAGATCAAGAGCAGGGAAGGGGCAGCGGCATGAGCGCAGCAGCCAAGCGGGAAGAGGACAACGTCACCAAGCTGAACGCGCCGGCACAGCCGGTCGCTGAAGCGCCGGCGCAGCCGGCTTCCGCCCCGGTCGCCGTGGCTCCGGCGCCGGTCGCGCCGAAGAAGAAGCGCCGCCTCGGCCGCTTCCTGCTGATGGTCGCGCTGCCGCTGGCGCTGCTTGCCGGCGGCTCCTATGTCTGGGTGACGGGCGGCCGCTATCAGGAAACCGAGAACGCCAATCTGCAGCAGGCCAGGATTTCTGTCGCCTCCGACACGGCCGGCCGTATCGTTCAGGTCGGCATCGCCGACAACCAGCTGGTCAAGCAGGGCGACCTTCTCTTCGTCATCGATCCCGAGCCTTACAGGATCGCGCTCGCCCAGGCCGATGCGGCGGTCGCCGCGGCGCGCCTCAATGTCGAGCAGCTGCGCGCCGCCTACAGCCAGGCGATGGCGCAGGAGAAGTCCGCTTCGAGCGAGGTCGACTATGCGCAGTCGCAATATGACCGCGCCGCCGATCTCGCGCAGAAGGGCATCAACGCCAAGTCCTCGCTCGATCAGGCCCGCAACGATCTTGACAAGGCCAAGCAGCAGCTGGCCGTCGCGCAGCAGGGCATCGTCAGCGCCAAGGCGGCGCTCGGCGGCAACCCCGAGATCGAGACCGACCAGCATCCGACCGTGATGGCCGCTTTGGCCGCGCGCGACAAGGCGGCCTATGACCTGGCGCAGACGACGGTGAAGGCGCCGGCCGACGGCGTCATCTACCAGGCGGCTTCCTTCAAGGTTGGCCAGTATGTTTCCGTCGGCACGCCGCTCTTCGCGCTGGTCGAGACCGGCGACACCTGGATCGACGCCAATTTCAAGGAGACCCAGCTCACCAACATGAAGCCGGGCCAGAAGGCCGAGATCGTCGTCGACACCTATCCGGGCCGCACCTTCGAGGCGACCGTCACGGCGATCGGCGCCGGCACGGGCGCGGAGTTCTCGCTGCTGCCCGCGCAAAACGCCACCGGCAACTGGGTCAAGGTCACGCAGCGCATTCCCGTGCGCCTGGAACTGACTGATCCTGATGCCAAGATGGCGCTGCGCACCGGTATGAGCGCGACCGTCACCGTCGACACCGGCGTGGCGCGCGGCCTGCCGTCGATCTTCGGCCATGCCACGGCAGGAGAGCACGCGCAGTGACAATACGCCCCCGTAAATCGGGGGCGGAGCAGGGGATTGGTCTGATGGGAGGAGTGAGAAGGATAAGCGTTTAAGATCAGCCGCTTGGCGGCGCGATCAAAACCGAAACCTTCGTCACGGACCCGTCGGGCCTCAGGTTTCCGGGCGGCAGGCATCCGCTCCAACAGAGACTTTCAGTCGATGTAACCCCCACATCGATGGTCGCGTCCCACCGCGATGAAGGTCTCTCTGCGGAAGGCATTGCCGCCCGGAAACCCAGTGTACACGTTTTTGTTACCCGCTGGAAGTTCAGCATCATGAGCACGCCCGAACCCTTCAAGGAAGTGCCGCATCGCGGGCTGATCACCGTCGCGCTGATGCTGGCGACGATCATGCAGGCGCTCGACACCACGATCGCCAATGTCGCGCTGCCGACCATGACCGGCGACCTCGGCGCGTCGCCAGACAACATCAACTGGGTGCTGACCTCCTATATCGTGGCGGCGGCGATCATGACGCCGGTTACCGGCTGGCTCGCCGACCGGCTCGGCCGCAAGGAGCTGTTCCTCGCCTCCGTCGTCGGCTTCACCATCTTCTCCATGCTCTGCGGCCTTGCCTGGAGCCTCGAGACGATCGTGCTCTTCCGCCTGCTGCAGGGCGTGTTCGGCGCCGCCATCGTGCCGCTGTCACAGACCTTCCTGCTCGACATCAACCCGAAGGAGCGCCACGGCCAGGCGATGGCGATCTGGGGCGCCGGCATCATGCTTGGGCCGATCCTGGGGCCGACGCTCGGCGGCTGGCTGACGGAAAACTTCAACTGGCGCTGGGTGTTCTTCATCAACCTGCCCGTCGGCATTTTGGCCTTCCTCGGCATGGCCGCCTATCTGCCCGTCATCGCCAAGCGCGTGCGCGGCTTCGATTTCTTCGGCTTCGCCATGCTCTCGCTCGGCGTCGGCGCGCTGCAGCTCCTGCTCGATCGCGGCGGCGAGGTCGACTGGTTCAACTCGGCCGAGATCTGGATCGAGCTTGCTCTGTCGCTCACAGGCTTCTGGGTGTTCATCATCCATACGGTGACGGCAGAGCATCCCTTCATCGACCCAAAGATCTTCCTCGACCGCAATTTCGTGACCGGGCTGGGCTTCATCTTCGTCATGGGCGTGCTGATCCTGGCCTCGATGTCGCTGTTGCCGCCGATGCTGGCCAACATCTTCGGCTATCCGACCGTGACCATCGGCGTCGTGCTGGGTCCGCGCGGTATCGGCACGATGATCTCGATGCTGGTCGTCGGCCGCATCATGCACAGGTTCGATGCGAGGATCCTCGTCGCCATCGGTTTCCTGCTGACCGCGCAGTCGCTCTACACCATGGCAAGCTTCACGCCGCAGATGGACAATTGGCTGATCCTCACCTCGGGTGTCATCCAGGGTCTCGGCATGGGCATGGTGTTCGTGCCGCTGTCGACGGTCGCCTTCGCCACGCTCGACGCCCGCTACCGCACGGACGCCACCTCATTGTTCAGCCTGGTGCGCAATCTGGGCTCGTCGATCGGCGTGTCGGTGGTCGCGGCCTTGATGGTGCGCAACACCCAGATCAACCACACCGAGCTGTCGGCCTTCATCAACCCCTACAATCCCAACCTATGGGCTGCCTCGCCGGCGGCCGCGAGCGGCAACGCCGCGGCTCTTTCGCAGGTCGACCGCGCGGTGAATGCGCAGGCGATGATGATCTCCTACATCAACGACTTCAAAATCCTGATGGTGATGACGCTGGCCGCGATCCCGTTCGTCATCCTGCTGCGCAAGCCCAAGGCGGCGCCGGCGGGCGGTGCGCCGGCGGCGCATATGGACTAGGACCGCCACACCAGTTGGTCCTAGATAATGGCCCGGACAGGCTGCATCGTCCCCCCATTGAGCGGTTGTGAACGCGATGCAGACATTTTCCGTATTCGATCTCGGACGCTTCGAGACCGCAAGTGCCGCGGAGAAAAAGGCGCTCGGCCGCGAGGTTGACCGCATCTGCCGCAGCACCGGTTTCCTGGCGGTCAAGAACCACGGTGTTCCGCAAGCTGTGATCGACGCCGCCTGGTCGAAAGCGAAGGCTTTCTTCGACCTGCCGCCCGAGGAAAAGCAGCGCTCGAAGGCGCCCTACAAGGGTTATCCCTACGGATATCTCGGCCCCGAGCTGGAGGCGCTGGCAAAATCCCGCAACGTCGACACGCCGCCGGACTTGAAGGAGAGCTTCAACGGTGGGCCGCTCCGCGTGCCGCCGGGCATCAAGGACCCGGAGGCCCTGGCCTTCTGCTATGCCGAGACGATCTGGCCGGCCGAGCCCGAGGGCTTCATCGAAGCCTGGAAGGCCTATTATGCGGCTCTCGAGGACCTTGCGTTGCGCATCATGCGGGTCTTCGCCACCGCGCTTGATTTGCCGGAAACCTATTTCGATCCTTTCCTCGATGCGCCGATCAGCGCGCTGAGAGCGCTGAACTATCCCGAGCAGCATCTCGCGCCGAAGCCCGGCCAGATCCGCGCCAGCGCTCATACCGACTATGGCAGCCTGACCATCCTGCTGCCGCAGCCAGGGTCGCGCGGGCTGCAGATCGTCACGCCGGGCGGCGAATGGGCTGAGGTGCCGCCAGTGCCCGGCGCCTTCGTCATCAACATCGGCGACCTGATGGCGCGCTGGACCAACGATCGTTGGGTGTCCACCGTGCATCGTGTCGTCAACCCGCCGGCGCAGCAGGGCGGCAAGGATCGCCGGCAATCGATGGCTTTCTTCCACCAGCCGAACTGGGACGCCGAGATTGCGGTTCTGGACGCATGCCTGTCCGAGGGAGAGGCGCCGAAATATGAGCCGGTCCGCTCCGGCCCCTATCTGATGGGCAAGTTCAAGGCGACGACGAAATAGGGCGGGGGCCGACGCCTATCGGCCGAGCACCAGCGCCCAGTAGCGCAAGCCAGGATCGCGGCCGTTGCGCACATAGGCGAGCCCGAAGCGGCTGAAGTCCGGATCGAGCATGTTGCGGCGGTGGCCGTCCGAATGCATCCAGATGTCGAACAGTTTTTGCAGGTCGAAGCGGCCTTCGGCGATGTTTTCGGCCGCCGCGCCCCGCACGCCATTGTCCTTCATGCGCGAAGCGAAATCCTTGCCCCAACCGGTGGTGTGGCTCATGCGTTCGCGCGATGCCATGTAGCCGGCCTGCTGCAGCGCCGCCTGTTCGAGCTGCGTGTCGTGAACCAGCGCTGGCAGCCCCGCCGTGGTGCGAATGCCGGCCAGCGTCGCCGTGGCGGACGAAGAGACGCCGGCGCCTTCGCCGGTCGGCACCGTGACCGTGCTGCAGGCGGCGATGCCCGCAAGTGCCGCAAGGCCAGCGGCCTTGATCAGCATGCGACGGTTCATATCGGGGAGGGCGGTGGTCGAGATGCTCATCCGGTCTCTGATACCGGCGATCGTGGCTTTTGCCGGGCAACCGATGAAAATCGCATGAAGCGGCGACTTTTCGCGGAAGATCGGTTATCATGCCGGCGTTCTTGAAAGTGGCAGCCATGGGCGGCCACCCAGGCGGTGACCGCCCCCGATATAAACGGAGGACGGTTATGGCCGGTTTTCATGTCATGACGGACGCGTACGGCGCACATGTTCAGCCCACGGTGCGCCACATCTCGACCGCGGATCTTTGGGACGCGCTCAAGCTCGGCGCCGAGGATTTTTGGGCCAAGCCTTCGCATTACGTGTTCCTGTGCCTGATCTATCCGATCGTCGGCCTGATCCTGACGCAATGGAGCTCGGGCTCGAACGCCATCCAGCTCGTCTATCCACTGATGTCCGGTTTCGCCCTGGTCGGTCCGTTCGCGGCCATCGGCCTCTACGAGATCAGCCGCCGGCGCGAGCTTGGCATGAGCAGCCGCTGGCACCATGCGCTGGACGTGCGCCATTCGCCGGCGCTGCCGTCGATCGCGGTCATCGGCATCCTGCTCTTCGCGCTGTTCCTGTTGTGGCTGTTCACCGCCCAGTCGCTCTACACCAGCCTGTTCGGCGCCGAGCCGCCTGCTTCGGTCGGTGCCTTCGTGCGCGACGTGCTGACGACCGGCACGGGCTGGACGCTGATCCTCGTCGGCAATGCCGTCGGCTTCGTTTTCGCCGCTGTCGTTCTAGGCACCACCGTCGTCGCCTTCCCGCTGCTGCTCGACCGCGACGTCGGCGCCGTCGCGGCGATCGAGACCTCGGCCCGCGTGGTGATGGCCAATCCGCTGACGATGGCCCTCTGGGGCCTGACGGTCGCCGTGCTCCTGGTGATCGGCTCGATCCCGCTGTTTGCCGGACTCGCCGTCGTCATGCCGATCCTCGGCCACGCGACCTGGCACCTCTACCGCAAGGTGGTCGAGCCGGAGCAGATCCGGCCGGTGCGCCGCCCGATGTAGAGGTAGGCCCGTAGGGTGCGTTGGGATTCAGGTCAGGGCGCCATTCGCGGCCGGCCTCACCTGAATATCAATGCGCCCTATCTCTGCGCCTCGGTCGCCATCTTGAGCGCCAGCGCCGTCAGCACCGTGCCCATCATCCAGCGCTGGACGACCAGCCAGAACGGTCGTCCGGCAAGGAAATTCGCGATCGAGCCGGCGGTCACCGCGATGATGGCGTTGACGGTGAGGCTGATCGAGATCTGCGTCACGCCAAGCACCAAAAGCTGCGACAGAACATGGCCCTTGGCCGGATTGATGAACTGCGGCAGCAGCGACAGATAGAGCACCGCGACCTTCGGGTTGAGCAGGTTGGTCATCAGCCCCATGACGAAAAGCTTGCGCGGCCTGTCCCTGGGCAATTCGCGGACCTGGAAGGGCGAGCGTCCGCCGGGCTTGAGCGCTTGCCAGGCGAGCCACAACAGATAGAGCGCGCCGGCGAAGCGCAGCGCGTCGTAGGCAAAAGGCACGGCGAAGATCAGCGCCGTGATGCCTAAGGCCGCCGAGATCACGTAGAACAGGAAGCCCAGCGCCACGCCGCCGAGCGAGATCAGCCCCGCCTTCGGCCCTTGCGACAGCGAGCGCGAGATGAGGTAGATCATGTTCGGGCCGGGTGTGAGCACCATGCCCAGGCAGATCAGCGCGAAGGTGAGGTGGTTGGCGGCGTCAGGCATCGGGATCTCCGGAAAGTTCCCGAGATGTGCGCCGCTTCGTCAAACGTCGCAAGGGCTTGATGGGATTGCCCTTTACGCCAGCTCGCCTTACCCGACCACGCGCAGGTTCGACAACTCGTTGGCGATTTCCTTGAAGTTGTCGGACAGCGTCGCCCCCGTTGCGTTCCAGAACAGTTTTGCCGGTTTGCTGGGATCGGTCGGATCCTTGCGGAAGCGGGACTCGGAAGAGCATGCTTTCAGCGCCGCCATGGCCTTCTGGTCGCTCGAGCTGGTCGAGGACATGTCGAGCGCCACCGTCATCACCATGATATTGCCGGCCTTGGCATTGTCGCACAGCTTCGCCATTTGCTCGTTCATCGCCGCGGTGTAGTTGCTCGACGAATAGTTGAACTGGCCGATCGCGCTCGACGTGCCGCCGAACAGGCGGGTGACCGAGGTGCCGTTATAGCCGACGCCGGTATAGCCATAGGCGGCATAGGTCGACTTGTTGCCGGCCGGGTCCGAGCTGACCGTCGAATAGGTGTTCTCGCCGTCGGTGAGCACGATGACCACCTTGTCGTTGCCGCGCTCGGTTTCCGGCCTCCCCTCGGTGAAGGGCGGGGCGCTGGAGACGGTGCGCCAGCCCCAGGCCATGCCTTCGGGCACATTGGTGTTGCCGTTGGGCTGCATCAGGTCGATCGCCGCCTTGATGGCTGCGAGCCCATCGGTCTGGGTGACATCGGTGAGCGGTGTGATTGGCGTGGTGGTGCAGCTGTAGTTCGGGCCCGCGCCCTTCGACAGCACCGGCGCATCGATCGGCCGCGGCATGAAATACTTGGCCATGTTCGACTGCCTGGTCTTGCCGGTGGTGCTCGACGGGTCGTCGTTCCACCAGCTGTTGGCGGCGCCGTAGGTGACCGGGTTCGGCTCGTCGGGATCCTGCGTCACTTTCCAATGGTTGCCGGGTTCGTCCGGCGCGAACATCGGCACGAACATGGTCGCCGGATCTCCGACGCCGATGCCGGTGTTGTTGGGGCCGCCGGAGGCTGGCGTGTCGTCTACATTGTAGGGATATGGCCGCACTTCCACGCAACCCTGCCAGCTGGCGAACGGGCCATAGGTGTCGTTGTAGTCGTATTCGTCGTGGCTATCGGAACAGGTATGATTGGATCGGTACTTGTCGCAGACGACCCGCTTGCTGCCGGCGATGCGTTCGTGGCTGGTGACGACCTTCATATCCCGATAGAGCTCGAATCGGGTCAATATCTGGCCTTCCGCCGGACCCCAGCCGGTGCCTTTTTTATACCAGATGCCGTTGATTTTCTGAGCGTATTTGTCGGGGGCGTTTAGCGTCGACCAGTCGAAATTCTCGTTGGCGATCGGCGACAGCCCGTAGGTGTCCATCCAGGGGGCGTTGTCGTTGCTCGGCCCGACATTGACCGAGGCCGCGAATGGCACGAGGCTGAACTGCACCGGCTTGTCGATCTGCTTGATCTGCGCTGCCTGCAGCGCCAGCGTGTCGACGAGTTGCTTGGCGGCCTGCTTGAGCAGGTCGATGCGCTTCTGTCCCGAGCCGGTGCCGGGCGTTGTCATGGAG
>NZ_RZSA01001340.1:0-1387 GCF_003998075.1 Mesorhizobium sp. M2A.F.Ca.ET.037.01.1.1
GTCCCAAAGCGCGATGTCGACGGCGCTGATCGCCGCCACGCTCATGCCGCGCCGCGCCAGCTGCGGCATCGCATGGCCTGCATGCGCCGCCGTCTCGTGCCGCACGCCGTTATAGAGCATTTCCCAGATGATGCCGATGTCGGCCGGATCGCGGCCGATGAGTTGCGGACCGATCTCGTGATTGAGCATATGGACGAGCGCGCCATAGCTGCCGGCGCTGCCGGCGGCGTTCTTGCCTTCGCCCCAGCCGACCAGGCCGTCGTCGGTCTCGATGCGCAGAATGGCGGCGTCGAACGTCGTCACCTGCCCGAAGTCGCTGCGATGCTGCCTCGCGACTTCGATCGGGACACGGACCCACCAGGCCTGAACGCTTTTGATGCGCATATTTTCCCTTCGGCCCCTCCGCCCGCCAGGCGGAAGGACAAGCTTTGGTCGGAGGTCTACTTGATCAGCGGCAGCAGCGTTTCGGCGGTGATGCGCATCTGGTCGGTGTAGAATTTCTCCGTAAGCACGCTCGAGCCGTGGTCCTGGATGAATTTGAGCTGCTCGGGCGAGATGTCGACCGGATTGCGCTCGACCATCTCCGGATAGGGCGCGGCCGGCGTGCGGTCGACGGGGGCGACGAATTCGTTGGTCAGCGCGCCGTCATAGCCGACTTCCTTCAGCGTGCGCACGATCTTCGGCCAGTCGATCTGGCCAAGGCCGGCGGCGAAGCGGTTGTTGTCGGCGACATGGAAATCGAACAGGCGCTTGCCGACCTGGCGGATCGCGTCATAGACGTTAAATTCCTCCATGTGGATGTGGTAGGCGTCGAGGCAGACGCCGCATTCGGGGCTCACCGCGTCGGCGAGCGCGAGCGCCTGGGCGCCGCGATTGAAGAGATAGGTCTCGAAGCGGTTGAGCGGTTCGATGGCGATCCGGACGCCGACCTTCTTGGCATGGGTGAAGCATTCGCGCGTGGCATCGACCACCCAGCCCCATTCCTCCGCCTCGGTGCCGTCCGGCACCACCTTGCCGACGGTCGCGGGCACCAGCGTGATGATCTCGCCGTCGAGCTCGCTCACCATGGTGAGCACGTCCTTGACATATTGGACGGACCGCTCGCGCTGGCCCTGGTTCCTGGCGGCGAGGTTGCGTTCGCCGAGCATCAGCGTCACCGAACCCCAGCAGCGGATGCCATACTCCTTGAGCAGCGCGCGCGTCTCCTTGGTCTTGTACTGCTCGGGCTCGCCGGAAATCTCGATCGATTCGTAGCCGAACTTCTTGATGCGCTTCAGCGTCACCTCCAGCGGCTCCGCCCGCATCCAATTGTGCGTCGAAAGATGCATGGTCTATCCTTCCCAGAATTCGCCTGTCACATTTTACCCCGCGACGCCTCGAACAGAGG
>NZ_RZSA01001341.1:0-1378 GCF_003998075.1 Mesorhizobium sp. M2A.F.Ca.ET.037.01.1.1
CGCAAAGGTCCGCCGCGTGACGGTAAGCCCTTCGAGAAGCGCGAAGGCCGCAAGTCCTTTGCGCCACGCGGTGACCGGCCGATGAGCGCCGAAGGCGAGCGCCCGGCCCGCGATTTCAAGCGCAGCTACAAGCCGCGTGAAATGGGCGAGGGCGCGGAGCGCGGCGACCGGCCGTTCCGCAAAGGCCCGCCGCGCGACGGCAAGCCCTTCGAGAAGCGCGAAGGCCGCAAGCCCTTTGTGCCACGCGGTGACCGGCCGGTGGCCGCTGAAGGCGAGCGTGGCGAACGCCGTTTCGACAGTCCCAAGCGCGACTTCGGCGAGCGCCCTGCACGCGACTTTGCCGACCGGCCGAAGCGTGACTTCAGCGATCGCCCGCGCGGCGCGGGAAAGCCCGAGGGCGGCTTCAAGCCGCGCCCGCGTCCCTCGGAAGCCGCGCCGGAGGCCGGCGAGCGCATCGCCAAGCGGCTGGCGCGTGCCGGCATCGCCTCACGCCGCGACGCCGAGGAATTGATCGCGGCCGGCCGCGTCAAGGTCAACGGCAAGGTGTTGGACTCGCCGGCCTTTAACGTCAGCGCCACCGACGTCATTCATCTCGACGGCACCGAGATACCACCGATCGAGCGCACGCGCCTGTTCCTGTTCCACAAGCCGGCGGGCGTCGTTACCACCAACCGCGATCCGGAAGGCCGCAAGACCGTCTTCGACGTGCTGCCGTCCGACCTGCCGCGGCTGATGACGATCGGCCGCCTCGACATCAACACCGAAGGCCTGCTGCTGCTCACCAATGACGGCGGCCTGTCGCGCGTGCTCGAACTGCCGGCCACCGGCTGGCTGCGGCGCTACCGCGCGCGCGTCCACGGCAAGGTCGAGGAAAGCGCGCTCGCCGGCTTGCGTGAGGGCATCGCCGTCGACGGCGTCTTCTACGGTTCGATCGAGGCCTCGCTTGACCGCGAGCAGGGCACCAACGCATGGCTGACGCTCGGCCTGCGCGAAGGCAAGAACCGCGAGGTGAAGAACATCCTCGGCGCGCTTGGCCTCGATGTGACGCGGCTGATCCGCATCTCCTATGGCCCCTTCCAGCTGGAAGATCTGCCCGAGGGCCATGTGCTGGAGATCAAGGGCCGGGTGCTGCGCGAGCAACTCGGCGAGCGGCTGATCGAGGAAGCCGGCGCCAATTTCGACGCCGAGATCCAAAAACCGTTTTCCAACAAGCCGGTGCGCGGCGGCGGTCCGCGCCGCGAAGAAGCCGACCGGCCGAAATTCACGCGCGACGGCGACCGTCGGCCGATCGGCGAGGGCGGACTGATCAAGGCGCGCAAGCGCCGCGAGGACAGCCGCGATGAGGAGCTGAGCAAGCTCTCGACCAAACCGGACCTGG
>NZ_RZSA01001342.1:0-1377 GCF_003998075.1 Mesorhizobium sp. M2A.F.Ca.ET.037.01.1.1
GCTGAGGCAGCGCGCGGCAAGGATCGAGGCGCTGCGCGCCGACAACAAGCCGACGCTGCCGACGACCATCGGCGAGGAACTGTCGACCAACCCGTTCCTGCGCTGGCACGACCCGGCGATCCGCAAGCATCTCGGCATGGAGAAAGCCGGCGACGCCGAGGTGTTTGCCGAGATCCGCAAGCGCAAAGATAATTTCTAACTCCACCGCATAAAGCGACATGCGTCGAACCAAAGACCGCCAATGACCAGCGCCGCCGAGATCATCGCAACGCTAGGCCTTGAGCCGCATCCCGAGGGCGGCTGGTTTGCCGAGACGTTTCGCGACGCCGCAGGCGGCCCACGCGGTCATTCCACCGCGATCTACTTCCTCCTCGAGCAAGGCCAGCTTTCAGCATGGCATCGGGTGAAGGACGCGGCCGAGGTCTGGCATTTTTATGCCGGCGCGCCGCTGGAGCTGTCGATGCATGAGGAGGGCGCAGGCGTGGTCATCGAGCAGGTGCTTGGCACGGCCCTTGCCGCGGGCGAGCGGCCGCAGGTCGTCGTACCGGCCGGCTGGTGGCAGTCGGCGCGCAGCTTAGGTGAATGGACGCTGGTCGGCTGCACCGTGGCGCCGGGCTTCGATTTCGCCGCTTTCGAGCTGGCTGAGCCCGGCTGGCGGCCGGTCTAGGCCAGCAGAAACCCCAGCGTGATCGCCAGCTGGGCGGCGTAATAAAGCACCCAGACCGCGTAGCGCATCCACAGGCGCTGCGGCGAGATCGCCGCGAGCAGGAAGCGCTCGGTCGCCAGCAACCCGTCCGAAGCGATGAACAGCACCGCGCCGGCGATGACCCATGCGCTGCCGGTGGTGAGCGCCGAAATGCCCATGGCGAGGATCGCCGCGACATAGACGGCGATCGGGATGCGCAGTTGCGGGCCGACGCGGCGCCAGAGCGCTGCAAGCATGACGATGCTGAATGCGGCCATGGCGAGCGCGATCGCGCCCCGCCAGGATTCGGCGCTCAACAGTCGGAGCCCGCCACCCGCCTGCGAGAACAGCGCGACATAGGCGACATGGCCGGCGAGGAAGCTCGCCAGCCCGCCGAGGAAGGCCTTTTCGCCGTCGCGCGACAGGAAGGCGTCGCCGATGGCGCTCAAGCCCAGCGCTGCGACGAGCAGCAGCGGACCGCCCTGCATGACGGCAAGCACGGCCAGCAAGGCGACTGCAAGCGTCTTTGCCGCCGTGCGCGTCCATTTCGCCGGCATGTCGAGCGCAAAGGCGTAGATCACGGCCGCGACGAACGAGAACAGAAGCGTCGCGTTGGCGTTGGCCTCGATGCCGCCGGGAAACGGCATCATGCGTTCACCTCCTTGACCGCCGGCTTGCGCATCAGCAGCTGT
>NZ_RZSA01001343.1:0-1375 GCF_003998075.1 Mesorhizobium sp. M2A.F.Ca.ET.037.01.1.1
TCTTTATCCCGAAACCGGTTTCCACTGCGGGAGACATGCTTAGGGTGGTTGCGGGCAATCAGATCCCGGCTTTGCCGGCAAGTGCGATTGCTCCTTTGCCGACATCGTTCGAACCCCATTGCGCGGCTGCGACAATTGCCCCGGAAAATCGCCCGTTAGGCGCTGGACAGCCAAGATTCCCGTGCTATAACCCACGCGCTTTCAAGGGGCGCCGCCTGGTGCCCTCGCGAAACCCGGCGGGCGCATCCCGTTAGCCGGCGCAGGCCCAGATAGCTCAGTTGGTAGAGCAGCGGACTGAAAATCCGCGTGTCGGTGGTTCGAATCCGCCTCTGGGCACCATCCCCTCTTCTCCCGACATTCCCTTTCGCCGAAGCTTCTACGCTGCGGATTCTGCAAGTGCCTGAAATCGTTGATACTTTTCTGTCAAATAGCGCATTTGAGCTGGGCCGGGAGCGCTTCGGGCGCATTTGGTCCAACGAGGCGGGGGGGGATGGTATTTCCGTTGGTATTCGACATCCTGATGGTATCGAAACAGCCAAGAGAGACCTGACAAATGGCCCTCTCCGACGTGAAATGCCGCAACGCCCGCCCCGCTTCCAAGCTTGTCAAATTATCAGACGGGGGCGCGCTGCAACTATGGGTGCAGCCCACAGGCTCTCGCCTCTGGAGGCTCGCCTACCGCTTTGACGGCAAGCAGAAACTGCTAGCACTGGGCGGCTATCCCCTTGTCTCCCTAGCCGAGGCGCGCCAGGCGCGCGATGACGCTAAACGGCTCCTGCTGGCTGGCATAGATCCTGGAAAGGAACGCAGCTTGCGGAAGGCCGATTCGGCAAAGGACTCCTTTCGCTCAATTGCGGACGAATATGTTGAGAAGCTGAAGAAGGAGGGACGTGCCGACCGGACGATCAGCAAGGTCAAAATGGCTCCTCGGCTTTGCCTATCCGACAATCGGCGACAAGTGCATTCGGGAAATCGATCCGGCCACCATCCTTACTGCCTTCGTCGCGTGGAGGTTCGCGGTCGATATGAATCGGCAGGCGATTACGCTCCACCATCGGTACCGTGTTTCGATATGCAATCGCGACTGCGCGCGCCGAGGCAGATCCGACGATCGCTTTAAGGGGCGCGCTCATCAGTCCAACGGTGAGTCCACGTGCCGCGATCACCGATCCTAAGGCCCTGGCCGGCTTGCTAAGGGCAGTGGATGCATTCGACGGACAACCAACAACCCGAGCCGCCCTGAAGCTGATGGCAATGCTGTTTCCCCGACCCGGCGAGCTGCGCGCGGCAGAATGGGAAGAGTTCGATTTCGAAAGCGCGGTGTGGAATCATTCCTGAAGCACGCATGAAAATGCGACGACCGCACCGCGTACCC
>NZ_RZSA01001344.1:0-1375 GCF_003998075.1 Mesorhizobium sp. M2A.F.Ca.ET.037.01.1.1
TCGCCCTTCCATCCGAGCGTCTCGGCCTGCACCACTTCGACCCCGGCGCGGCTTTCGAGCATCGCCATCATCGTCGGGTTATGGCGGCCGCCGCCGCTGACCGCCAGCCGCTTCGGCCGGCGCGGCAACAGGTCGAGCGCCTTGCCCACGGCCGACACAGTGAAGGCCGTCAGCGTCGCCGCGCCGTCCTCGGCGTTCAGCCCCTCGGCCATCGCCGCGGTGAAGTCGAAGCGGTCGAGCGATTTCGGGTAGGGCTTCGTCAGGTAGGGATGCTGCAAGAGCCTGGCGAGCCGTTCCTCATCGACCCTGCCGGCAGCCGCCAGCCTGCCGTCGCGGTCCATCTCGCCGAGGCGCTTCGCCTTGATGAAATCATTGACCGGCGCATTGGCCGGCCCGGTGTCGAAGGCGACGATATTGTCCTTGCCGTCCCACCAGGTGATGTTGCCGACCCCGCCGAGATTGAGCACGGCGGTGTTGCCGCTCGGATCGGCTTCCTTGAGCAGCGCTGCATGATAGGCGGCCGCAAGAGGCGCGCCTTGCCCGCCCGCCGCGACATCCGCCGAGCGGAAGTCATAGGCCACCTTGGTGCCGAGCAGCGAAGCCATCAGCTCGCCATCGCCGAGCTGGCGCGTGCGACCGATCCGCCCCGGCTGCGGCGCGCGATGCAGCACCGTCTGGCCGTGGAAGCCGACGACGCCGATCTCGGCGATGCGCATGCCCTGGCTCTCGACCAGATCCTTGACCGCCGCCGACTGCGCCCGCGTCAGCGCCTCCTCTGCCTCGCGAAAAATCGCCGGCTCCGCTCCCTCGAAATTCCAGGCGCGGGCTTGGCGCAGCGTCTCTTCGAGCAAGGCGCGGATTGATTGCGGGTAAGGGGCCAGCGTGTATGTGCCGGTGTCGGCGATGCGCTCACCATCCGTCTTGATCAGCGCCACGTCGATGTTGCCGTCGAGCACCGTGCCGGTCATCAGCCCGACGGCCCAGATTGGTTCCATGGTCTTGTTCCCTAATCGTCGTCCAACCACGTGTCGGACGGATCGGCGCGGCAGGCAAGTCTTTCGGCTCGCCCTTGCCGGCGGCCTTTTGCGCCAAATGGCGAAAATCGAGCAACCACGTTCTTGCCTCTTGCCGCCGAAGGCGCGAGCCTGCACGACCGTTGCCGACCTGTCTCAAGGAGAAAATGCCATGGCAGCCAATATCGCAGTGATCGCGGGCGCCGGCTCCGGGCTCAGCGCCTCGCTGGCGCGGCTTCTCGCCAGGGAGGGCTTCCGCGTCGTCCTTGCCGCGCGCAATGTCGACAAATTGGCGACGCTGGCGAAGGAAACCGGCGCGCTGGCCGTCGAAACCGATGTGTCGGACGCGGCCTCCGTCGAGC
>NZ_RZSA01001345.1:0-1371 GCF_003998075.1 Mesorhizobium sp. M2A.F.Ca.ET.037.01.1.1
GTTCAAGGTCGCGGCCGCTGATCGGCCCGATCGGGCGCGGCGCGAAAAAGATCATCTGCCGCAGGTTAGCCAGCAGGCCGTCCTGGCCGTTCTGGAGGTCGAGCAGGGCATTTATACGACGCAAGGCAGCGTCGCGCGGCGTTGCAGCGGATCGCAGCGCCGGGTGCAGGGTTTCCCAGTGGGCGTCGAACGTCTGCGCAATCAGGCTCAGGCCCTCGGCCAGTCCGGCCAGCCGGTATTCATTGGCCAGGGCACGCGTGACGATGACGAGAAGGCGCAGATCCCGGCCGCGCGGACGCAATTCCTCGGCTTTTTCCAGCACGGCCGTCCAGTCGACCGGACTGGATTGCGAGGTGGGCTTGCTGTTGCCGTCGTGAACGACTTTGACCTGAGGCTCGGTCAGGCGCTCCAGGTCATGAAAAGCCGGGTCGTTGCGCAAGTCCTCTCCCGACGGATTCGCACCGTTCAGAGGATTCAGCCAGAGTGCGAGATCAATCACACCAACCCCCAGCCAGCGGCCCTGAGACCCATGTGACGTAACGTTATCACCGGCCTCACGCGACGACAATTGAGCACCTGCGCAAAAACTAACGGAAGCTAAACGCAGCCGCCTTCTCGGCGAACCCATTGCGCGATTGTCGGAACCGGTATGTGAAATGGCTCGCATAGTCCGGACGGCAATCCATGTTTGTTGCCACGAGTTTGCAAGGCTTGTGTAACCGGGCGGTGCCGCCCGGATGGATTCAAGGGCCCTATCCGCCGCACGGCTTTGTCAAGCAGCCGCTTATATGGCAGGGTATGGGTCGGCAGGTTGCGGGAGCAGGTTCGATGGAACAGCGCCGGTCATCGCAGAGCTTCAAGCGTAAGGAACTGGTCGCCAAGCTCAACGCCACGGGGGTGCGCGCCTTCAAGGCCGCCGCCGACACGGCCAAGCTGCGCGGCAATCCCTATGTCGAGCTCGCCCATTTCATCCAGCAACTGGTGCTGTCGGAGCGCTCGGATGTGCAGATGATCGTCGCCGACGCCGGACTGGATGTCAGCCGGCTGACGGCCGACATGACCCGCGCCATCGACAAGCTGCCCTATGGCGCCACTTCGGTGGAGGAATTCTCCGACCACATCTTCCACGCCATCCAGGAGGGTTGGAACCTGGCGACGCTGGAGTTCGGGGTCGAGGAGGTGCGCAGCGCCCATATCCTGCTCGCTTGTCTCAAGACGCCGGCGCTGGAAGGCCTGGTG
Source organism: Mesorhizobium sp. M2A.F.Ca.ET.037.01.1.1 (assembly GCF_003998075.1). Taxonomy (NCBI): domain Bacteria; kingdom Pseudomonadati; phylum Pseudomonadota; class Alphaproteobacteria; order Hyphomicrobiales; family Phyllobacteriaceae; genus Mesorhizobium; species Mesorhizobium sp. M2A.F.Ca.ET.037.01.1.1. The sequence goes on from NZ_RZSA01001345.1 coordinate 1,240, forward strand.
TCGAAGATCAGCGCCGAATTCGACAAGATCGATGCGGATGGCGTCATTTCCCGCTTCGCCGATGTCACGGAAGGCTCGCTCGAAGCCGGCTCACCTCCCGCCGCGGCCGCCGCGGAGACACCGGTCAAGCGC
>NZ_RZSA01001346.1:0-1370 GCF_003998075.1 Mesorhizobium sp. M2A.F.Ca.ET.037.01.1.1
CGGCTACGCCGATCACTTCGGGCAGCTCGCTGGAGATCATCAGGATGGCGATGCCCCTGCCAGCAAGGCTGTCGATCAGCCGGTAGATCTCCGACTTGGCGCCGACGTCGACGCCGCGCGTCGGCTCGTCGAGGATGACGACCTTGGGCTCGGTCTCCAGCAGGCGGGCAAGCAGCACCTTCTGCTGGTTGCCGCCCGACAGCGAGCCGGCATTGGCCTGCGCCGAGCGCGTGCGGATCGAGAGGTCCGCAATAGCCTTTGCCGCGCGCCTGTCGGCGGCGGTGAAATCGCGAAAACCGCCGGCGCGCGCGTCCTTCGCAAGCACGCCCATATTGATGTTGTCCGCGATCGACATGTCGAGGAACAGGCCGAGCTCCTTGCGGTCCTCGGTGAGGTAGGCAATGCCGGCCTCCAGCGCCTCGCGCGGCGAAGCAATGGCAAGGGGCTTGCCGTCGAGTTCCAACTCGCCTGCACTGCGGCGGTCGGCGCCGAAGATCAGCCGGGCAAGCTCGGTGCGGCCGGAACCGACCAGCCCCGCCAGCGCCAGGACTTCGCCGTGGTGAAGATCGAACGAGCAGTCCTTCAGCAATCCGCCGTCCGACATGCCGCGCACCGACAGCGCCACGCGGCGCTGTCGGTCCGGCGGCCGGTGATCCTTCTTGTAGAAGGCCGAGAGATCGCGGCCGACCATCATCGAGACCAGGCGCGATGCGTTGAGGTCGGCGCGCTCGAGGGTGCCGACATAGCCGCTGTCGCGCAATACGCTGACCCGATCGGCGAGCTGGTAGACCTCTTCCATGCGATGGCTGATGTAGATGATGGCGATGCCCTGCGCCTTCAGCGTCGCGATCACCTCGAACAGGCGGTCGGTTTCGCGCGAGGTCAGCGAGGTGGTCGGCTCGTCCATGACGATGATGCGGGCACTGGTCGACAGCGCGCGGGCGATCTCGACCAGCTGGCGCTCGCCGAGCGACAGGCTGGAGACCAGGGCGCGCGCCGAAAAGGAAACGCCGAGCCGCTCGACGATTTCCCTGGCGCGGCGGTTGCACTGGTCGCGATCGACGATGCCGAACCTGCGCGGCTCGTTGCCGAGGAAGATGTTCTGCGCCACCGTCAGGTTCGGCGCCAGCGAAAGTTCCTGGTAGATGACGGCGATGCCCTGGGCGCGGGCCTTGATCGGATCGCCGGTGGCGACCGGCGTGCCGTCGATCAGGATCTCGCCGCCGGCATCCGGCCGATAGGCGCCGGACAGCACCTTCATGAGCGTCGATTTGCCGGCGCCGTTCTCGCCCATCAGCGCATGCAGCTCGCCGGCATTGACGGTGAGCGATACGTCCTGCAGGGCGCGGACGGGACCGAAGGTCTTGGAG
>NZ_RZSA01001347.1:0-1369 GCF_003998075.1 Mesorhizobium sp. M2A.F.Ca.ET.037.01.1.1
GCGAGCGCGTCGCCGACCTGCAGGAGGTCGCCGAGCGCCACGCCATGGCCGAGCAGCGCGGCCTGTTTGGAAAGCGAGACGTCGGTCAGCATCGGGCCGCGCGCGGGGACCGCCTCGGCGGGCACGCCGGCCGCCTGGAACCAGCGCGCCCAGCCCTGTCGGTTTTCCTCGTGCAGCAGCGTGTAATGGCGAAGGTCGATCGGCTTTTCCAGGGGAGGGCCGGCGGCAAGCAGCGCCGGCGACAGGACCGGTGAATCGACGGTTGAGGCCAGGCGCTCGGCCTCGCTGCGCGGCCACGATGTGGCGTGCGCGCTGAAGCGCAAGGCGAGCTCGGGCTGATCGCTGCGGAACTCGATCGGCCGTGGATCGACTTCGAGGGAAACGTCGATATCGGGCCGCAACTGGCGAAAGCGATTGAGCCGTGGCACCAGCCACACGGCGGCGAGCGACGGTTCGACGCTGACGCGCACGACGGCTTGGGCTGGCGAGGCCGTGAGCTCGGAAAGCACGCGGTGGATATCGTCGAAGCTTCTCACCAATCGGCCGAGCAGCCGATGGCCCGCATCCGTCAGTTCGACACGGCGATGGAGACGTAGGAACAGCGGTCTTCCCAGAAAGGTCTCGAGCTCGCGTATCTGCCGGCTGATCGCGGCCTGTGAGACATAAAGCTCCTCTGCCGCCCGGCTGAAGCTCAAATGCCGGCCGGCCGTCTCGAAGCTTCTCAATGCCGTCAGCGGCAGGCGGCTCCGCTTCATTCGCATAACCTCAAGTTATCCGAGGCGGAAATTATACTCGTTTGAGGAGGAAGGCCAGCGGCAGTCTAATCCGTGTCAAAGGAGACCTGCCATGAACGAGTTCCTGGCCATTTTCAGCGACGTGGTACGGATAGCGACCTTCCAATGGCATGGTGGAGTCGTGCGCGACGGCCGCCATGACCGCCGCGATCTTCCCGCTCACCATCGCCCATGGACCGGCAGCCATCCCATCCGGCGCTCCAGGCCTTGAGGGCAAAGCATTGCGTTTCAGCGTCGAAGCCCACATCTATCGCGCAGTGAAACAGGCTGGGGAGCGATGGGCGACCATCACGGAAATACGCACCGGCCGATCCAGCAGGGACGCAATTGGCCGGGGCCATGGCGCAAGACGCCCGGGCGCATCCTCGGCACGTCGCTCGTGCGCCTTTATCAATTGACGCTTTCAGGCTTTGTCGGCAACAGCTGCCGGCACCTGCCGACCTGCTCCGAATACGCGCATGAGGCGATCGCCCGCCATGGCCTGTGGGCCGGCGGCTGGATGGCGCTGTTCAGAATCTCACGCTGCGGGCCGTTCGGAACGCATGGCATCGATCGCGTGCCGGAGGTGCTTGCGG
>NZ_RZSA01001348.1:0-1363 GCF_003998075.1 Mesorhizobium sp. M2A.F.Ca.ET.037.01.1.1
AGCCCATGGCAGGCTCGGCCCGAAGGTCGACGAGGTCGGCGCGCCGCCCGGATAGGTGTCGATCACCGTCAGCGGCCCGTTATAGGTGCCGGTGCCGTTGTTGATGATGTCGATCACGAAAGAGCAAACGCCGTCCGGCGTGCAGACCGGGGTGCGGGCGCGCTTCTTCAGGATCAGGTCGACCTTCTTCTCGACCGGCGGATTGCACTGCGGATCGCGATCGCCACGGCTGCAGATCGGGATCGAAGCGCAGCCGCGGTCGTTCTGCTGGCTGCCGAACAGCGGCTTGCCGCTGGCCTGGTAGTCATAGGCGGCGCAGTTGCGCAACGCGCCGCCCTGCCAGCCGCCCGCCGGCTTGAAACCGAGCTTGAGGTTGACCGCGGCGCCGGGGTTGAGCGTCGTTACCGGATAGGTGCAGGTCATCGGCGTCGTGCCGGGCACGCAGACCCAGGGCGCATTCGGCCCTGAAGTCAGCACCGAGCCTGCCGGCAACGTCACCTCGTCGAGCACGATCTTGCCGTTATAGGGCGCGTCGCCGACATTGGTGACGGTGATGGTGAAGTCGCAGCCGCCGGCCATCGTGCAGCGCGGCACGTCGGCATGCTTCTCGACCTTGAGGTCCGGCTCCTTGTCCTTCGGCGGGCATCTCAGATCACGCGGGATGACGATGTCGATGACCTGCGTGCAGCAGAGCCCCCAGCCCGCCTTCGGCCCGGCATAGGTCTCGATGCCGGTGACGATGAGGTGGATGGTCTCGCCGGGCGAGGCGCCGATGATCTTCCAGTTCAGCACGCCGCCGCCGACCGGCACTTTCTGCGTGTCGGGAACGATGCTGATGCCGGGCGTGGTCGTCGCCACCTGCACCCATTTGCCGCCCATCTCCGGTCCGACCGGCATGTGGTAGACGAAGGCGCCGCCGCGGGGCACGCAATCGACAGTGCCGCGCTCGACCTTGAAGCATTCCTTGCCGGGAGGCGGAGGCGGCGGGTTGCATTTGGTCAGGTCGATCCTGATCGAGGTTTTCACCCCGGTGAGGAAATCGCCGTCGTCTAGCTTGTCCGGATCCTGCGAGGGGATGGTCGTTGCCGGCCCGCCTCGCAGCGAAACCTTGATCTCTCCCTGGTTGTCGACCGTTGCCGGTGCGGGGAAGGCCGCATGGTCTATCTTGGCGGTGATCCGGAAGGTGATGACGCGTTCGTTCGCAGCACCCGCGCCATCGAGGTTGGCAGCGCTGATGCGGAAATTGGAGACGCTCGCCGTGTCGTTCGGACCCGCCGACGTGCTGATCGAAGCAGCCGGCAGCGGTCCGCCGGAGGCGCTGGTGCCGTCGCCGGCGACATTGACGCTGACGATCTGCAGGCCT
>NZ_RZSA01001349.1:0-1362 GCF_003998075.1 Mesorhizobium sp. M2A.F.Ca.ET.037.01.1.1
CGTTCGGGCCGATGCCTGCGTTGCTCGGCGACGGCGGAACATAGGCCTGGCCGCCCTTGGCCGGCGCATGCCGCCCCTGGGCGTAAACCTGGTACTGCCGCTCGGCGGGCGTCATCTCCGCCCAGCTTTTCGGCCGCGGCGTCGGCATGGGGACGGTCGCCGCCGACATACCCGTGTTGGGCTCGCGCGTCTTCCGGTCCTCAAGAATCTTCGTCTGCAACGCATCGAAAATGTTCTTGATCTCGCCGCGGCCGAGCTGCGCCAGCGCATCCCGGAAAGCCTTCTCGGCCGAGGCGCCGGTAAAGCGGTCGAACATGCCGAGCTCAGGATGCTGCTTATTGAAGCGATCCTTGAATTCGGCGGCATAGGATAGCGGATCGCGGCCGCTGCCGCGCAAGGCCTCATAGCCTTTGTCGACGGCCATCATGTCCGACAATCGGTCGTTCACCTTCTCCAGCGTCGGATTGAGCGCCCTGCCCGACAGGTCGCCAAGCGCGGTCGCCGTCTTCTGGATGTTGTTAATCAGCTGCTGCCAGTTGCCTTCGGAATCGCCGGTGATCTGGGCAAAGTCCCTCGCCACGGTGCCGGATGCGGAGCCGAGCGCGTCGAGATGCTTCTTCAGTTCCGGCATCTGCGTCAGCAGCGCGCGCATGCCTTGCTGCATCTGGATGTCGGTGAAGATCAGCGGCAGCTTGGACAGGTCGCCCTTGAGTGCCTTGTTGGTCTGCTCGACCAGCGTCTCGATGACGTCGCCGCCTTCCTTGCGGGTGCGGTCGAGTTCCCTGCGGATGTCGATATTGTACTTCTTGAAGTTATTGGCGACCTCGTTGCCGTAGGCCTTCTGCAGGATGTTGGAGAAGTTGGTCGCGGCCTCGGCCGAGGATCCCGTCTGGTTGCGCACGATCTCCAGCATGGCGACGAGCCGCTTCAGGCCTTCGGTGCCCTTGTAACCCAGCGCAGCGAAGGCCGGCGCGATGGCCGGCAGCTCGGCGGCCATGTCCTTCAGCTCGAATTTGCCAGCCTTGCCTTCGAAGGCGAGGATGTCGAAGGCCTCCTGCATCTTGTCGGCGGTGATGCCGAGCGAGTTGGCGAGCGCGTCGGCGGTAAGCGCGATATCCGACATCTCGGCGCCAGAGGCCTGGGCGGTGCGGGCGACAGTCGGGAGGAAAGCCAGCACCTCCTCCAGCGACCGGCCTGACGCGATCAGCGTTTCGAGACCTTGCACCACGTTGTCGAACGGCAGCTTGGACTTGTCGGCCAGCTCCTGCAGCACGGCGATGGTCGGCCTGATGGCCGTCGCCGGCTTGTCGGCGTTGATGATGATGCGGCCGATCGGGCGCTCGAGCTGCGCATAGTCGCGCG